>NZ_CAURKP010000057.1:0-29795 GCF_963525155.1 uncultured Rhodococcus sp. | reverse complement strand
CCTTTATCAACCGCGGGCGGTTGATAAAGGCGCACAGCAAAAACAATCAGGAAAGGTCGACCTGGGCGACGCGAGCGTCGAGCTGCGAGACGATTGCCTCGACCTCGGCGTCACCGACGACGCGATCGACGCGCAAGATGACAGTTGCGCCTTCGCCTTCGGCATCCTGGCTCAGTGCTGCTGCGAGGATGTCGACGCCCGCGTTTCCGAGGACGGTACCGAGGACACCGAGAACGCCCGGGCGATCGCTGTAGTGAACGACGATGTTGTGGCCCTCGGCGCGCAGGTCGAAGCTGCGTCCGTTGATGTTGACGATCTTCTCGACCTGCTGCAGACCGGTGAGTGCGCCCGTGACCGACGTGACCGTGCCGTCGGCGGCAACTGCACGCACCTCGACCGCGCTGCGGTGGGCAAGAGCCTCCGAGTGCTTCTCGACCGACACGGTCACGCCGCGCTGCTCGGCCAGTGCCGGAGCGTTGACGAACGTGACGGCCTCATCGCTGCTGGCGGAGAACACGCCGCGCAGTGCAGCCAGGCCGAGGATGTCGACGGTTTCGGCAGACAGCTCGCCGGTGGCGACAACCTGCACGGTCTGCACAGCTTCGGGCGACAACGTCGCAGCGAGGAGGCCGAGCTTGCGGACGAGCTCGAGCCACGGAGCAACTTCTTCGCCCACGGGGCCGCCGGAGACGTTGACAGCCTCGGGAACGAATTCGCCTGCCAGAGCGAGGAGAACACTCTTGGCCACGTCGATACCTGCGCGGTCCTGAGCCTCGGACGTCGATGCTCCGAGGTGCGGGGTGACAACGACGTTGTCGAGCTCGAAAAGCTTGGAATCGGTGCACGGCTCGGTGCTGAACACGTCGAGACCGGCGCCTCGGACCTTGCCGGAGACGAGTGCGTCGTAGAGCGCATCTTCGTCGATCAGACCACCGCGAGCGGCGTTGACGATGATGACGCCGTCCTTGGCCTTGGCGAGGCGCTCGGCGTTGATCAGGCCGGCCGTTTCCTTGGTCTTGGGCAGGTGCACGGAGATGAAGTCGGCGCGCTCGACGAGCTCGTCGATGGTGACCAGTTCGATGCCGAGCTGCGCTGCGCGCGCTGCGGGCAGGTAGGGGTCGTACGCGATGATCGTGGTCTCGAACGCAGCGAGACGCTGCGCGAAGAGCTGGCCGATGCGGCCGAGTCCGACAACGCCGACGGTCTTGCCGAGGATCTCGACGCCGTTGAACTTGCTTCGCTTCCAGGTGTTCTCACGCAGTGTCTTGTCTGCTGCGGGAATCTGGCGAGCGGTCGACATGAGGAGCGCGACAGCGTGCTCGGCAGCGGAGTGAATATTGGAGGTCGGTGCGTTGACGACCATCACGCCGCGCTCGGTGGCTGCGGGGATCTCGACGTTGTCCAGGCCGACACCGGCGCGGCCGATGATCTTCAGCTTGGTGCCGGCAGCCAGAACCTCGGCGTCGACGGTGGTGGCGGAACGGACGAGAATCGCGTCGGCCTCGGGTACCGCGGCGAGCAGCGCCGGGCGGTCGGGTCCGTCGACCCAACGCACCTCCACACCGTCACCGAGCGCCTCGACTGTGGACGGCGCGAGCTTGTCGGCGATCAGAACAACGGGACGGCCAGGCTGGCTCACGTGCAAACTCCCTGATTAGGTGGGTGTGAAGGTGGTTTAACCACCGATAGTTTAGTGCGCGCTCACTTGGAATCCACAACGCGGTAGGCAATACCACATAGTGGACACTTTCGCGGGCAAATTCTCGACGGAATATGAATCCGGACTCAGACGACCCTGAAAACGACTCCGGCCCAATGCCGCGCTGGTTCAACGTAATTGAACCGGCGCGGCATCAGGCCAGTGGAGACGTGGAGCGTGAAACTGCGAATTACGCGGTTTCGGTGATCGGACGATCGACCCAGCTCATCAGGTCGCGCAGCTTCTTGCCGGTGACCTCGATGGGGTGCTCGGCGTTGGCCTTGCGCAGGCCCTCGAGCTCGGTGTTGCCGTTCTCGACGTTGGCAACCAGACGACGGGTGAACTCGCCGGACTGGATGTCGGCCAGGATCGCCTTCATGCGCTCCTTGGTGTCGGCGTCGATGACGCGCGGGCCGGAGAGGTATCCACCGAACTCAGCGGTGTCGGACACCGAGTAGTTCATGCGGGCGATGCCACCCTCGTACATGAGGTCGACGATGAGCTTGAGCTCGTGCAGAACCTCGAAGTACGCCATCTCGGGTGCGTAGCCGGCCTCGACCATGACCTCGAAACCGGTCTTGACCAGTTCCTCGGTGCCGCCGCAGAGCACGGCCTGCTCGCCGAAGAGGTCCGTCTCGGTCTCTTCCTTGAACGTGGTCTTGATGACGCCTGCGCGGGTTGCGCCGAGGCCCTTGGCGTAGGACAGAGCGAGAGCCTGGCCTTCACCCTTGGGATCCTGGTCGATGGCGATGAGCGCGGGAACGCCCTTGCCGTCGACGAACTGACGACGCACCAGGTGGCCGGGGCCCTTGGGGGCGACCATGCCGACGGTGACGAACTCCGGAGCCTTGATCAGGTCGAAGTGAATGTTCAGGCCGTGACCGAAGAACAGCGCGTCGCCGTCCTTGAGGTTCGGCTCGATGTCATTGGTGAAAATGCTCGCCTGCGCGGTGTCAGGTGCGAGCACCATGATGACGTCGGCCCACTCGGAAACCTCTGCCGGCGTACCGACCGTCAGTCCCTGCTCCTGCGCCTTTTCGCGGGACTTGGAGCCCTCCTTGAGGCCGATGCGCACATCGACGCCCGAGTCACGCAGGCTCAGCGAATGGGCGTGGCCCTGGCTTCCGTAGCCGATCACAGCAACCTTGCGGCCCTGAATGATCGACAGATCGGCATCGTCGTCGTAGAACATCTCGACTGCCACAGTTCTCAACCTCTCCTTGGATTTTTACGTGTCTAAAAGTACTAGCGGGTGGCCGTGATCGACTTCGGCCCTCGACCGACTGCCACGACCCCGGACTGAACGATCTCCCGGATACCGTACGGATCAAGCATCCGCAGCAGTGCATCCAGCTTGGACCGAGTACCGGTCGCCTCGATGGTGACGGACTCCGGGGAGACGTCGATCACCTTGGCGCGGAACAGGTTCACCGTTTCGATGACCTGCGTGCGCACGCTTGCATCAGCGCGCACCTTGATGAGCACGAGCTCGCGAGCGACGGATGCTTCACCGTCCTGCTCGACGATCTTGATGACGTTGATCAGCTTGTTGAGCTGCTTCGTCACCTGCTCGAGAGGGAACTCGTCGACCGTGACGACGATGGTCATACGTGAGATCTCGGGGATCTCGGTTCCGCCCACCGCAAGGGATTCGATGTTGAATCCGCGGCGGGAGAAAAGTGCGGAGACGCGGGCCAGCACGCCTGGCTTGTCCTCGACGAGAACACTGAGGGTGTGACTGGTGCTCACTTCTGATCCTCCCCTGTGCCCGCGGCGGGTCCGGCTTGCTCGCGTGACATGGCTTCGTGGATGACGGCGGGCTCGGCAACTGCCTCGTCGTCGTCGAACAGCGGCCGGATGCCCCGGGCCGCCATGATTTCGTCGTTGCTCGTTCCGGCAGCGACCATCGGCCACACCTGTGCGTCGGCGGTGACGATGAAGTCGATCACGACAGGCTTGTCGTTGATGGACTGCGCCTCACGGATCGCAGCCTCGACATCTTCTTCGCGCTCGACACGAATTCCGTGGCAGCCCAATGCTTCTGCGAGCTTGACGAAGTCCGGGATACGGATGGCGCCGTGCGTTCCGAGGTTGGTGTTGGAGTAGCGCTCTTCGTAGAAGAGTGTCTGCCACTGACGCACCATGCCGAGGTTGCCGTTGTTGATGAGGGCAACCTTGATCGGGATACCTTCGAGTGCGCAGGTTGCGAGTTCCTGATTGGTCATCTGGAAGCAGCCGTCGCCGTCGATCGCCCACACCTCGGTGTCGGGCATACCCATCTTGGCGCCCATGGCTGCGGGAACCGCGTACCCCATGGTGCCGAGCCCGCCCGAGTTGAGCCACGTGCGCGGCTTCTCGTAACCGACGAACTGCGCGGCCCACATCTGGTGCTGACCGACGCCGGCGCAGTAGATGGCATCCGGTCCGGCGAGCTTGCCGACGGTCTGGATCACGTACTCCGGGCTCAGCTGACCGTCGGTGGGACGGTCGTAGCTCAGCGGGTACGTACGACGGATGTCATTCAGGTACGCCCACCACTCGGTGAGGTCGAACGTGGTGCCCGTGGCCATGTCGGCACGGATCGCCTCGATGAGTTCGGTGATGACCTCTTTGCAGTCGCCCACGATCGGGACGTCCGCGTAGCGGTTCTTGCCGATCTCGGCCGGGTCGATGTCGGCATGGATGACCTTGGCGTCGGGCGCGAAGGAATTCAACTGACCGGTGACGCGGTCGTCGAAACGCGCACCGAGGGTGATCAGTAGATCGCTACGCTGCAGAGCGGCGACTGCGGCAACGGTGCCGTGCATTCCCGGCATACCGCAGTTGAGGTCGTGGCTGTCCGGGAACGCGCCGCGGGCCATCAGCGTGGTGACGACGGGGATACCGGTCAGCTCGGCCAATTCGAGCAGTTCCGGCGAGGAGTCGGACTTGATGACGCCGCCACCGACGTACAGAACCGGCGACTTGGCGTCGGCGATCAGACGTGCAGCTTCACGAACCTGCTTGCCGTGCGGCTTGGTCACCGGGCGGTAGCCCGGCAGACGCATCTCCGGCGGCCACGAGAACGTGGTCTGCGACTGCAGGATGTCCTTGGGGATATCGACCAGGACGGCGCCGGGGCGACCGCTTGCCGCGAGGTAGAAGGCCTCGGCCATGATGCGCGGGATGTCGATCGCGTCGGTGATCAGGAAGTTGTGCTTGGTGACCGGCATCGTGATGCCTGAGATGTCGGCTTCCTGGAAGCCGTCGGTACCGATCAGCGAGCGCGCCACCTGCCCGGTGATCGCGACGATCGGAACGGAGTCCATCTGCGCGTCGGCCAGCGGCGTGACCAGGTTGGTCGCACCGGGACCCGAGGTGGCCATGCAGACGCCGACCTTGCCGGTCGCCTGGGCGTAACCGGTGGCAGCGTGGCCTGCACCCTGCTCGTGGCGCACGAGCACGTGGCGGACCTTGACCGAATCGAAGAGTGGGTCGTAAACCGGGAGCACGGCACCGCCGGGAATGCCGAATACCGTGTCGACCTCGAGCTCTTCGAGGGCTCGAACCACAGACTGCGCGCCGGTTACCCGCTCAGGCGGGAGCTGGCGACGGTTGGCCGTCTGGGTTGCGGCAGCCGCGGTTGTCGGGCTCGGTGTCCCTGACTTGCGCGGCGTGGGTTGAGGCCGTGCTGTTGGTGCGCTCACTGGGAAATCCTCTGATTCTGGCTCCGGGCAACAAAAAACCCCCGTCAGCATCTGCTGAGCGAGGGTGGCGCGTCGTTATCTGGTGAGTTGAAAAATCGACTCAGGCGACGACGCGCCGGCCGATTACGAGCAACTCATTCTGTTTCACGCACTCGACAGTAGAGGCGCTAGTCGCGAACGGCAAACTTGGTGAGTCGACCGTCCCAGAATCTGAGATACATCGGCTGCAATGCGAAGATGTAGAGGTGTCAACTTCGCAGCAGCCCGTGCCACCGGCTCAATCATCCCACACGCCGAAACCACTTCGGCACGTCATCCGCATTTCGCAGCTCGCTTACATGGCGTGCGCGTTCCTTCTGTTCGCGGTCAGCTTCCCGATCTTCGGGTGGCCCGTCGCCTTCAGCTGGTTGCTGATCCTTCCGATCATCGCCGTCTATCTCGTCGCGCGACTGCGCACCACCGTCAGCCCTGACGGCCTCGAGGTCCGCTCGACGTTCTCCAAGCGCACCCTCGCCTGGGACGACGTCAAGGGTTTCCGCTTCCCGAAGCGGAGTTGGGCGCGCGCGGAACTCACCGACGGAACCGAGGTGACCCTGCCTGCGGTCAGCTTCGTCAGGCTTCCCGAGATCGCGATCGCCAGCGGCGGCCGCATCACCGATCCCTACGCATCCGCCGCAGAAGCCTTCGCCGCCAAGGAAGCCGAGGAGGAAGAAGCAGCTGCAGAAGCAGAAGCAGAATCCGAGCTCGTCGAGAACACACAGGACCAGCCCGAAGAGAAGCGCCCGTAGCACGCGAGTAGCGTTGAAAGGCCCTCGCTTCTATTTGAGTGGACCAGCAACGATCACATAAGGAACACGCCCATGCCCCCGTTGAGGTCACGCACCACCACCATCGGACGTAATGCTGCCGGAGCCCGATCCCTGTGGCGCGCCACAGGAATGACGGATTCCGACTTCGGAAAGCCGATCGTCGCCGTAGCGAACTCGTACACCCAGTTCGTACCCGGCCACGTGCATCTCAAGAACGTGGGCGAGATCGTTGCCGAGGCCATCAGTGCGGCCGGCGGCGTCGCTCGTGAGTTCCACACCATCGCAGTCGACGACGGCATCGCAATGGGCCACGGCGGAATGCTCTACTCGCTCCCGAGCCGCGAGATCATCGCCGACTCGGTCGAGTACATGGCAAACGCCCACACAGCCGACGCACTGGTGTGTATCTCCAACTGCGACAAGATCACTCCCGGCATGCTCAACGCTGCAATGCGTCTCAACATCCCGACCGTCTTCGTCTCCGGTGGTCCGATGGAGGCCGGTAAGGCAGTGGTCGTCGGCGGCGTGGCCCAAGCCCCCACCGACCTCATCACCGCGATCTCCGCCTCTGCCAACGATGCCGTGTCCGACGAGGGCCTCGACGAGGTCGAGCGCAGCGCGTGCCCGACATGCGGGTCCTGCTCCGGAATGTTCACCGCCAATTCCATGAACTGCCTGACGGAGGCCCTCGGCCTCGCATTGCCGGGCAACGGCTCCACGCTGGCAACTCACAAGGCTCGTCACGCACTCTTCTCTCGTGCGGGCACCACCGTGGTCGAGGCTGCCCTCAAGTACTACCGCGACGGCGACGAGTCGGTGCTGCCACGCAACATCGCGACCCCGGCAGCGTTCCGCAACGCGATGGCTCTCGACGTCGCCATGGGCGGTTCCACCAACACCGTCCTGCACACGCTGGCTGCGGCGCAGGAAGGCGAGGTCGACTTCGACCTCGACACCATCGACGCGATCAGCCGAAAGGTTCCGTGCCTGTCCAAGGTCTCTCCCAACTCGGACTACCACATGGAAGACGTCCACCGCGCCGGCGGAATCCCCGCCCTGCTCGGTGAGCTTCGCCGCGGCGGACTCCTCGAAACCGACGTGTCCACCGTGCACACCAAGAGCTTCGACCAGTGGCTCGACGACTGGGACATCCGCTCCGGCAAGGCAACCGACGAGGCAATCGAACTCTTCCACGCGGCTCCCGGCGGCGTGCGCACCATCGAACCGTTCTCCACGGACAACCGTTGGTCTGCCCTCGACACCGATGCGGCCGGCGGCTGTATCCGCGACGTCGAGAACGCCTACACCGTCGAAGGCGGCTTGGTTGTCCTGCGCGGCAACATCGCACTCGACGGCGCAATCCTCAAGACGGCCGGCATCGACGAGGAACTGTTCTCCTTCCAGGGCCCGGCGCTCGTCGTCGAATCCCAAGAAGAAGCCGTCTCGGTCATCTTGCAGAAGAAGATCAAGGCCGGCGACGTTCTCGTCGTGCGCTACGAAGGCCCCAAGGGCGGCCCCGGCATGCAGGAAATGCTGCACCCCACTGCCTTCCTCAAGGGCGCAGGCCTCGGTAAGGAATGCGCACTGATCACCGACGGTCGTTTCTCGGGCGGAACTTCCGGGCTGTCCATCGGTCACATCTCCCCTGAGGCTGCTTCAGGCGGAATCATCGGTCTCGTCCAGAACGGCGATCAGGTTCGCATCGACGTCGCCTCGCGCACGCTCGAGATCCTGGTCGACGACGACGTCCTCGCCGAGCGACGCGCGAAGATGGAGGCCTCGGAGCGCCCGTGGCAGCCGGTCGATCGTCAGCGCACCGTGACGACAGCACTGCGCGCCTACGCCGCTCTGGCAACGTCCGCCGACAAGGGCGCGGTTCGCTACGTTCCGTAAGTTCTGCCACGAATCGAAAAAGATCCCCGGCCGCTTTTCGGCCGGGGATCTTTTCTGTAAGCGTGCGTGCGGCTCGAGACGCGCGTAGCCGATGTGACAGTCACACAAGGTTTTCGGGCAGTCGGACGTGCGGCAACCAACTCAGCTCCACGAGAATGCTCGCCAACGGGCCACGGCAGAGGGTCGACAGAGTCGGGTTCATGTCACCTCGGAGAAGAACGCGGGACCGACTGCGTCCGAACACGCCATACTTCCTCCGGTGTTGTATGAGCTTGAACCACAACCCAATCCGATCATCCCGTCGCCGACACACTCTGCCACGACGCGTGATCGACGCTCGACCGGAACCAGGTACGCGGTGGTCCTCTCGCCTGTCGCCCAGATACGGGTGAAATGGGACGTGCTGGTACAGCGACAGTGCAACTCATCGACAGCAAGACCGACCGACAGGTACCGAATAACCGGGCGACACGCGGAGCACCAACGGGACGATATG
The DNA here is from genome assembly GCF_963525155.1 of uncultured Rhodococcus sp. NCBI lineage: Bacteria > Bacillati > Actinomycetota > Actinomycetes > Mycobacteriales > Nocardiaceae > Rhodococcus > uncultured Rhodococcus sp. The sequence continues at coordinate 21,212 of NZ_CAURKP010000057.1, read as the reverse complement.
AGCTATCAGACATTTCAGACCGAATCGCGCGTCCGGCTCGTGAGCGAATTCACTTGGACGTAGGGTTTCAGACACCAGCTGATCAATTCAGATACATGAGGGGGGATGACTTTCAGTCAGGTGATCATTTCGGTCAGTTCGAGCGAGCTGACTTGCACACGGCGCTCACCAGTGGTTCCCTCATCAGGTCGCTGAGACGCACATCACAACGACGACAGTCAGCCACCGCCCGTCACCCACAAGGTCGACGGGAAACAACCAAGGAGCAATACATGCCCGGAGTCGGCATATGGCGCACCAAATCCGTCGAGCAATCGATCGCGGACACCGACGAGCCTGAGACAAAGCTCAAGAAGGAACTGACCGCGAAGGACCTCACGGTATTCGGAGTCGCCGTCGTCATCGGCGCAGGCATCTTCACGCTGACTGCTCGAACCGCAGGCAATGTCGCAGGACCCTCCATTTCACTGGCATTCGTTCTCGCTGCCATCGCCTGTGGCCTCGCCGCGCTGTGTTACGCGGAGTTTGCCTCCACCGTCCCCGTCGCAGGCAGCGCATACACGTTCTCCTACGCCACGTTCGGGGAGTTCGCCGCCTGGATCATCGGCTGGGACCTCATTCTCGAGTTCGCTCTCGCCTCCGCCGTCGTCGGCAAGGGTTGGTCGCTGTACCTCGGCAACGTCATCGGGGCCAGCGGAAGCACCACCGCCCACATCGGGTCGATCAGCTTCGACTGGGGCGCTCTGCTCATCATCGGCGCGATCACGCTGATCCTCGCGATCGGCACCAAGGTTTCCTCGCGAGTCTCCGCAATCATCACCGCTATCAAGATCGCAGTAGTCCTGCTCGTCATCGTCGTGGGCGCGTTCTACATCAAGAAGGAGAACTACTCCCCCTTCATCCCGCCGTCCGAAGGAACCGAGAGTTCTGCAAGCGGAATCCATCAGACCTTGTTCTCCTGGCTGACCGGCGCAGGCGGAAGTAGCTACGGCGCTTACGGATTGCTCGCAGCCGCCAGCCTCGTGTTCTTTGCCTTCATCGGTTTCGACGTCGTCGCCACCACCGCCGAGGAAACCAAGAACCCGCAGAAGTCGTTGCCGCGAGGAATCTTCGGCTCGCTCGCCATCGTCACGGTTCTCTACGTTGCCGTCACGCTCGTACTGACCGGCATGGTCAAGTACACCGAACTCAAGGACGGCAGTCCGCTGGTCGGCGATTCCAGCGCCACCCTCGCAACCGCATTCGAGGCCAACGGCATCGGTTGGGCACAAACCGCCATCAACTTCGGTGGCCTGGCCGGCCTCACGACAGTTGTCATGGTCATGATGCTCGGCCAGACCCGCGTCCTCTTCGCCATGTCCCGTGACGGCCTCATGCCGCGCAGCCTGGCCAAGACCAACGCCAAGGGCATCCCGATGCGCATCACGTTGATCGTCGGTGGCATCGTTGCCGTCCTGGCAGCGTTCTTCCCCATGGGCACGCTCGAAGAGATGGTCAACATCGGAACGCTGTTCGCCTTCGTCCTGGTTTGTGTCGGTGTCATCGTCCTTCGCCGCACCCGCCCCGACCTGCCGCGCGGATTCCGCGTCCCGCTGGTGCCGTTCGTTCCGATCGTCGCCGTGCTCGCCTGCGGTTGGCTGATGCTCAACCTCTCGGTCGAGACCTGGATCCGGTTCCTCGTCTGGATGGCCATCGGTGTGCTCGTGTACTTCGCCTACGGTCACCGCAAGTCGGTCCTCGGTCGCAAGCTCAAGGACGGAACGGCCATCCCGTCCGCGAACGCCGACCCGGTACTCGTCAAGGACTGATCCTTCATAAACGAACCGCCGCTCTCCGATTCGGTGAGCTGCGGTTCGTTTGTTCGACGGCGCGAGTTTCAGATGAGCGGATTGGCACCGTTCAGGAAGATCCAGGTGCAGACGCCGGCAGCGATACCGAGGATCAATACCACGAGCGATCCGATAAACGGACGAGTTGCCCAGCCACGACGACCGTCGAGCGCAATACGACCTGGTCCCGTCAAAATGATGACGCCCGCACAGATTCCGAGCAGCATCTCGTACTCGGTCCCGGCCGGGGCGAAGTACTCCAGGCCGGGTGCGCTCGCCTGACGCAGCGCCCACGCATTGATCATCACCGCCAGAACCGACGCTGCCGCAACGGGAGTCAGCAACCCGAGGATCAGGAGGGCGCCACCTGCGACTTCACCGACGGCGCCGAGTATCGCCATCCACTTCGCCTGCTGGAACCCGGCGTCCGCCAGCATCGACTCGAACCCGTTCAGCCCCGGCCCGTTCCAGATACCGGTCAACTACTGCAGACCGTGCACCAACGCAGTTCCACCGACGGCCAATCGCAGTGCAAGCAACCCGAGGTCGAGAGTGCCTCGGCCCCGCGGAGACTCAGTTGTACCTGCCACGGCTTCGGCGGTGGGGACGGCGGCGATCGGAGCGTCGTACGCCGTCTCACGCTCGAGAGCCACGGTCGGCTGATCCGCGCCAGGTGCTCGGTATGTCGGTATCTGTTCGGTCAGGGAGTTGGCGTTCGTGGAACCGAAATCGAGATCGTCGTCGGTCCGCGGCAACGGATTCTTGGCGCTCACCGTCGGAAATTGTTCGGTGGGCGAATCATACGGACTGGACACATTGCCCGTCGGCTTGTCCGCATCCGACAACTCGCTGGGATCTTTTCGCTCGTCAGTCACGTAGGTGAGCCTATGACCGATTTACGAACTCGGCGGGGAACCTTGGTCCGGCGTGGCGGCATCTGCCGTGCGTTACGTAACGTCTTGGGCATGACTACGGGTAGGCATGCAGCGCTGGGCGCACTGGCGCTGGTGCTCGGGACATCGTTGCTCGCAGGTTGCGCCGACTTCGACGAATCGACTGCCTCGCCGTTCACACCCGAACCGACCAACCAGGCCAGCGCGGAGGTGCAGCCGGAGAACCCGCCGCCGTCGACCACGCCGCCGGCGCCGCGGACCGGCCCCCTCGGACCGTGTCAGGATGCCGACACCGCCGTGATCGCAACCTGTCTCGACACCACGGGTGGGCTCGTCACACTCCCGGACGGGAACTCCGGACTGGTCGCCGAACGGCGGACCGGCCGGATCATGCAGGTAGCTCCCAACACGACACCGGTCGAGGTAGCCAAGATCGACGTCGACGGCAGCGGTGACGGCGGCCTGCTCGACATCGCACTCTCTCCCACGTTTGTCGAAGACAACCTGATCTATGCCTACGTCACCACCGGAACGGACAACCGGGTGGTCCGCATCGCTCCGGGTGACACCGCCAAGGAAGTACTCGGTGGAATCCCGCGCGGCGCGAGCGGCAACGGCGGGTCACTGGAGTTCGCGGCCCCGGACCAGCTCATGGTTCTGACAGGCGATACCGGAAACCCTGCGGTTGCTCAGGATCCCGCCTCGTTGGCGGGGAAACTCTTGCGGGTCCGATCGCTGACACCCAACGCTGCGCCGCCTCGCCCGGAAGTTGTTCTGTCCGGAATCGGAAACGGCGGCGGCGTGTGCGTCGATCCGGGAATCGCGACGTGGGTCACGGACCGAACCACTCTCGAGGATCGCCTCCAACGCGTCGGCGCCGACGGCACGGTGACATCCCCCGCGTGGACGTGGCCCGACCGACCCGGAGTCGGCGGGTGCATCGCGGCGCAGGGAGTGGTAGCTGTCGCGCTGGGGGCCGGCAAAGCGATCTCGGCGCTGGCCGCAGATCCAGGAACAGGTGCCGTCACGACCGCGCCGTCGGCAGTGGCGAAAGACACGTACGGCCAGCTGGGCGGATTGGCACTCGGATCCGACGGTTTGATGTGGGCGAGCACGATAAACAAAACCGCGGGCGAGCCGGGTCCGAACGACGACAAGGTGGTCAAGATCCCGATGCCGAGTGGCAGCGGCGGGATCGACTGAGCCGCCATGTCTGTTCGGTCACGGATCCCGTGACCGAACATGCACAGATGCGTACTCTTTTGTTAGCGGGGCTAAACACCACGCATTTGCCAGGACCGGTTGGCTAACCACGACAAAGGAGTCGGTATGAAGGCAATCCAGTACACGAGAATCGGCGCAGAACCCGAACTCACGGAGATTCCCAAACCCGAGCCCGGTCCAGGTGAAGTGCTCCTGGAAGTCACCGCTGCCGGCGTCTGCCACTCGGACGACTTCATCATGAGCCTGCCCGAAGAGCAGTACACTTACGGCCTTCCTCTCACGCTCGGCCACGAAGGCGCCGGCCGGGTCGCGGCCGTCGGCGAGGGCGTCGAAGGACTCGACATCGGAACCAATGTCGTCGTCTACGGACCCTGGGGCTGTGGCAGCTGTTGGCACTGCTCGCAAGGTCTCGAAAACTACTGTTCTCGGGCAAAAGAACTCGGCATCAATCCTCCTGGTCTCGGTGCACCCGGCGCGTTGGCCGAATTCATGATCGTCGATTCACCTCGCCACCTCGTCCCGATCGGCGACCTCGACCCGGTCAAGACGGTGCCGCTGACCGACGCCGGTCTGACTCCGTATCACGCGATCAAGCGTTCACTGCCGAAACTTCGCGGTGGCTCGTACGCCGTCGTCATCGGTACCGGCGGTCTCGGCCATGTCGCCATCCAACTCCTCCGCCACCTCTCGGCAGCAACCGTCATCGCACTCGACGTGAGCGCGGAAAAGCTCGAACTGGCAACCAAGGTAGGCGCTCACGAAGTGGTTCTGTCCGACAAGGACGCGGCCGAGAACGTCCGCAGGATCACCGGAAGTCAGGGCGCCGCACTGGTTCTCGACTTCGTCGGCTATCAGCCCACCATCGACACCGCGATGGCTGTCGCCGGCGTCGGATCGGACGTCACGATCGTCGGGATCGGCGACGGGCAGGCCCATGCCAAAGTCGGGTTCTTCCAAAGTCCTTACGAGGCTTCGGTGACAGTTCCGTACTGGGGTGCCCGCAACGAGCTGATCGAATTGATCGACCTGGCGCACGCCGGCATCTTCGACATCGCGGTGGAGACCTTCAGTCTCGACAACGGCGCCGAAGCGTATCGACGACTGGCTGCCGGAACGCTCAGCGGCCGCGCGGTTGTGGTCCCTGGTCTGTAGACCGACAGCGGCAAACGACAGCGAAAAACACTGATGCCCGGCCGAATTCGATTCGGCCGGGCATCAGTGTCAGAAATTCAGTGTGCGCTAGCTGCACGCCTCGATGACAAGTTCCTTCACACGAGCCGCGTCTGCCTGTCCACGAGTGGCCTTCATGACGTCGCCGACGATCTTTCCGGCGGCCTGCACCTTGCCACTGCGAATCTTGTCCGCAATGTCGGGGTTGGCCGCGAGTGCCTCGTCGACGGCCGCCTTGAGCTTGGTTTCGTCACGTTCGACGACCAACTCCGGGTGGGCCGCGACAACCTGCTCCGGGTCACCCTCGCCGTCGAGGACGTGATCGACGACCTGGCGAGCCACTTTGTTGTTGAGCTTGCCGCTGTCGATGAGAGCTACGACCTGCGCAACCTGCGCCGGGGTGATCGGCAGAGCACCGAGTTCGACGCCACGGGTGTTGGCCTGCTGTGACAGGTAGGACAGCCACCAGGAGCGCGCTGCCTCGGGCGAAGCACCGGCCTCGGTGGTCGCGATCACCAGATCGATGGCACCGGCATTGACGAGGTCGCGCATGACCTCGTCGGAGATTCCCCAGTCCTTCTGGATCCGCGCACGGCGAATCCAGGGAAGCTCCGGCAAGGTACCGCGCAGTTCTTCGACCCACTCGGCGCTCGGAGCGACGGGCTCGAGATCCGGTTCCGGGAAGTAGCGGTAGTCCTCGGCCGTTTCCTTCCGGCGTCCCGCGGCGGTGGTGCCGTCGCCTTCCTGGAAATGGCGGGTCTCCTGGATGACCTCACCGCCGGCGTCGAGAACTGCTGCCTGACGGCGCATTTCGTAGCGAACTGCGACCTCGACGCTCTTGAGGGAGTTGACGTTCTTGGTCTCGGTGCGGGTCCCCAGTTCGGTGGAACCGATCGGCATGAGGGAGATGTTGGCGTCGCAGCGCATCGATCCCTGGTCCATGCGGACGTCGGAGACGTCGAGGGACTTCAGCAGATCACGAAGCGCCGTGACGTACGCGCGAGCAACCTCGGGGGCGCGCTCACCGGCACCGTGGATGGTCTTGGTGACGATCTCCACCAAGGGAACGCCCGCACGGTTGTAGTCGAGCAGCGAATGGCTGGCACCGTGGATACGACCGGTAGCGCCACCCACGTGGAGGGACTTACCGGTGTCCTCCTCCATGTGGGCGCGCTCGATCTCGACGCGCCACGTCGTGCCGTCGTCGAGGATCACGTCGAGGTATCCCTCGGTTGCGATCGGCTCGTCGTACTGGGAGATCTGGTAGTTCTTCGGCTGATCCGGGTAGAAGTAGTTCTTGCGTGCGAACCGGCCCCACGGCGTGATGGAGCAGTTCAGCGCAAGACCGATCCGGATCGCGGACTCGACAGCGGCTGCGTTCACCACTGGCAATGAACCGGGCAGGCCCAGACAGACCGGGCACACCTGGGTATTGGGTTCGGCACCGAACTCGGTGGGGCACGGGCAGAACATCTTGGTCGCGGTGCCGAGTTCTACGTGCACCTCCATACCCATCACAGGCTCGTACTTGGTCAGTACTTCGTCGTAATCGAGGATGTCGGGCGCATCGACAGCAGTCATGGTGATCAGTTTATGCGTCTGCGGCTCAGCCGAAGAATGCGGCTGCCTCCTCGTAGCGCTCCTTGGGCACCGTCTTGAGTTTGCGGGTCGCCTCGGCGAGCGGAACGAGGTCGATGGACGTTCCGTGCAACGCGACCATCTGACCGAAATCTCCGCGGTGAGCTGCGTCGGTGGCATGAACGCCGAAGCGAGTGGCGAGGATGCGGTCGTGCGGTGTCGGGGTGCCACCGCGCTGAATGTGCCCGAGGACGGTGGTGCGAACTTCCTTGCCGATGCGGCGCTCGATCTCGTTTCCGAGCTGCTGCGCGACACCGGTGAAGATCTTGTGGCCGAACTCGTCTATGCCACCTTCGCGCAGAGTCATCGACGTGGGATCGGGCATCGCACCTTCGGCCACGACGCAGATGAAGTGGGAGTCGCCACGCTGGAAGCGCTTCTTGACCATCGCGCACACCTCGTCGACGTCGAACGGCTGTTCCGGAACCAGCGTGAGGTGTGCCCCCGACGCCAGTCCGGCCTGCAGCGCGATCCAGCCCGCATGCCGGCCCATGACCTCGACGAGCATGACGCGCTGGTGCGATTCGGCCGTGGTATGGAGCCTGTCGATGGCGTCGGTGGCGACAGCCAAGGCGGTGTCGAAACCGAAAGTCACGTCAGTGCAATCGATGTCGTTGTCGATCGTCTTGGGCACACCGATCACGGGTACGCCGCTCTCGGAAAGCCAACTGGCCGCGGTGAGTGTGCCTTCGCCGCCGATCGGAATCAGGACGTCGATCCCGTTGTCGTCGAGAGTCTGCTTGATCTGATCGAGGCCCGCACGGAGTTTGTCGGGGTTCACGCGAGCGGTGCCGAGGATCGTGCCGCCGCGGGTGAGGATGCGGTTGATGCGGTCATCGGAGTCGAGCGGGACCTTGCGGTCTTCGAGCAATCCTCGCCAGCCGTCCCGGAATCCGACCACGGTACTGCCGTAACGACCGGCCGACGTACGTACGACGGCGCGGATGACCGCGTTCAAGCCCGGGCAGTCGCCGCCGCCCGTGAGGATTCCGATTCGCATAGTGCAGCACCTCTCGTGACCGGATTGTGGATCTTGGTGTCCATCTTCCCCCAGTCACCGTATTGCCGCAGGATAGCGGCGTTGCCGAGCCGCAACGCCGCGCCGTACGGGATCACTAACCTGGCGTGACGAGCCCGCTTTCGTACGCCAACACGACTGCCTGGGCACGATCGCGCAGATCGAGCTTCGACAGCACCTTCCCGACATGGGTCTTGACGGTCTGCTCGGCGACGAACAGCCGCTCGGCGATCTCGACGTTGGACAATCCGCGGGCGATCAGCTCGAGGACCTCACGCTCACGTGGGGTCAGCGCATCGAGCGCTGCGGGCCGTGCGCGCGGGGCGGCCCGCCGGCTGGTCACATCGGCAATCAGGCGACGCGTCACCGTCGGCGCCAGCAAGGCCTGCCCTTCGGCAACGACGCGTACCGCCCGAATCAGTTCCTCAGCCGGTGCGTCCTTGAGCATGAACCCGCTCGCTCCGACGCTCAGGGCCTCGTAGACGTAGTCGTCGATGTCGAAAGTGGTGAGCATGAGGACTCGCACCGGCGGTTCCCATCCGGCGGACAGAATCTGGCGGGCAGCGTCGAGTCCGTTCATCTCGGGCATGCGAACATCCATCAAGACCACATCCGGACGCAATCGCGCGACCTCGGCGACGGCGATCTTGCCGTCCGGCGCATCGCCGATCACGCTGATGTCGGACTGGGCGGAGAGTAGGGCTCCGAACCCTTGTCGAACCATCGCCTGGTCGTCTGCGATGAATACTGTGATGGGCACTCGGACAGCCTAGGCGGGCATCGACGGCAACTCGGCCCGGACCTCGAACCCTCCGTCCTGTCGCCGGTTTGCCAGCAGCATGCCGCCCACCGCCGAAGCCCGCTCGCGCATTCCGCGGATTCCGTTGCCACCAGTGGTTTCCGACGCCGAGTGCTGATTGCCACCCAATGGCGAAGGTCCGTTGTTCACGAGCGCGCTCACCGATTGCGGACCGAAGGCCACGGCGACCTCGATGGGTCCGCCTGGCGAATGCCTGGCCGCGTTGGTGATCGACTCCTGAATGATCCGGTAGAGCGCAAGGCCCGTGGATTCCGAGACCGACGCTCGATCACCGTCGACTCGCCACGATACCGGCAAACCGGCACGGGTACTGCCGAGCAACAGTTCGTCCAACTGGTCGACGCCCGGTTGTGGAGCCGTCACCACGGTGTCCCCGTCGCTGCGCAGGACTCCGAGTAGGCCGCGGATCTCGTTGAGCGCTGCTCGCCCTGTCTCACTTATCGATTCGAATTCGGTTCGGATCTCCGGAGTGACTGCATCGAGTCTGTACGGCGCACTCTGAGCTTGCACGACCACCATCGACATGTGGTGGGCCACGATGTCGTGCAAGTCGCGGGCGATCCGCGCCTTCTCCTCGAGGATCGTGCGTCGAGTGCGTTCGAGTTCACTGACTTCCTCCTGCTTGGCCAACTGGCGGCGCGAGAGGACCAACCAGCGGATCAACAGGCAGAAGACGACCAGGGCACTCAGCCCGACAGCCCAACCGGCGCCGTCGCTTCCCGGGGCGTTGCCGAGGAAGAGCAGCACCGTGGCGATCCAGGCGACACCGACAACCTGAATGGGCGCCCGCAGACTCACTGCGGCCAGCAACGACATCAGCACGATGATGTGGACGACCTGCCACGGGTAGTCGTAACCGGGAGTGTTGTCGAACACCAACGGGATGATCAACGCCGAGACCGCCGACACCGCCCACCCCAACGGAGCGTTGATCCGGATCAGGACGAACGGAAATGCAGCCAACGCGGCGACGAAGGGCATGATCGGCGGCGAAACATGATGCGTCAGTTGCAGTGTCGGCCAGGCAATCGAATAGAGGATCAGAGTGATCGCTACGATGACGATGTTCCAGAACTGACCGCGGGCCACGAAACTGGTTGCCCGGCGCACTTTCTCCGAATGAACGACCGCCCCGTCGAGGCCGGACAGCATCGACCCGGCGGTGGCGTATGTCGGCGCGGGCACATCCGGTGCACCCTTGTTCTTCCTACGGACCTTGATCACTCGTCAAGCCTATGAAGGCGAACCCCGAAAGTCCTCATACTGCAGAGTGAGATCCCCCTACCTCCGAGGTATCACAGGGGAGGGAATTCTCACCCGAACGGGCGTCGGAGAACCCCTCCACAGAGCGATGACCGTCAGGATTGTCCGTTCATAGCGTGAACGGCATGCGGATCACACGGGTGAAAGACCTCTCTCGAAGCGCCGGCACCTGGGCTGCCCTGGCGCTGGCTGCAACGGCAGCGATCACTGTCACTGCCGGAGCGAGCGGAGCCCAGTCGCCGCGCACCGAGAATTCGAACGCATCCAGGGCGATCGCCACCGTGACTACTGCGGATGCCGCTGACGCTGCGACCACCATCCCGGCGGACTTTGCGGCATTCGCCGGTTACACCCCCGCCGTCGTCGACGGATACCTCGCCAATCCCCACGGCGACTGCTCGTCGCCGGTCCCACTTCCCGACGAATTCGACTCGGCCTGCAAAGCGCACGATCTCGGCTACGACCTACTCCGCTACGCGCATTCGCACGGAACGGAACTGGGGCCGTGGGCACGTCAGGTCCTCGACGGTCAGCTCGACCAGCGAATGCATGCCGCGTGTGAAGACCGCACGTCCTTTCTCTCACGAGGGTATTGCTTCGCGATGGCCGATGTAGCTGTCACAGCGGTGAACGGAAATTCCTGGCGCCAAAGCTATCTGACGCCGGTCACGGAATCGGGATTCGGTTACGGCACGGCCGGCGTCCTGGCAGTCTCCGCCCTCGGATTCACCCTGATGCGATCGCGGCGCCTCGACCCGTCGAACGAGTTCTCCTACTCCCCGAAAGCGATTGCAGCATGAGCGTTCTGAATGCGTCACGGACCCCCGTCCTCGCCCGAGTCGGGGCGCTCGCACTCCCCCGAGTGTCGACGAGCGTCGCCGTGGCAGCGATGTCCGCCATCTCGCTGGCTCCCGGACTCCTGCCGCGATCAGCCGTACTACAAGGGGTGTTCAGCGGTCTGCTCGTCGCGGCCGGACTACTGGCGATGTGGGCGTTCTCCGCGGTAGCCCGTCGGCTCGTCCCCGACCGGGTCAAGGCCCGATTCGACGAACGTCATTGGCGCATCACCGCGTTCGGGTTGTCGACTGCCGGCACCGCAGTTGCGATGTTCGCCGCCGCCGGTTGGCAGAACTCGTTGCGAGCGGCGATGGGCGCACCGTCTGCCGGACTTCTCCACTGGGCGGAGGCGGGTTGCATTGCAGCACTGACCGCACTTGGTCTCTGGGGCATCGGGATCGGAATTTCGAAGGCGCTGCGGTGGATGGGTTTCGCGCGGAGCGTCGGCGCACTGGTCATGGGTGTTCTCGGGGTGCAGTTGGTAGTCGGTCCCGTCGTGTGGAACGGCCTCGCCGATTCGTTCGACAAGTCCAACGCGTACATCGACACTGCTCTGACACAGCCACTTTCGGCCTCCGCGACAGGCAGCTCCGAATCGCTCATCTCGTGGACCTCGATGGGCGCGGAGGGACGCAAGTTCGTTGCTGCAGGCGAAGACTCGGTGCGCGTCTACGCCGGTTTGGATTCGGCACCCGACACTGCATCACGTGCCGCTCTCGCGGTGAGCGAACTCGATCGCGTCGGCGGCTTTACCCGCAACAGCGTCGTAGTGGCCGTTCCGACCGGATCGGGGTGGATCGACACGCATGCAGTCGACGGTATCGAGCAACGGTTCGGCGGCGACGTCGCAATAGTCGGGCAGCAATACTCCGACGCACCCAGTTGGGCGACATTCCTGTTCAGCCGCGACGACGCCGAAGAATCGGCAACCGCTCTGTTCACCGCCGTCGGCAGCCACATTGCCGCTATGCCCGCCGAGGATCGACCGGACCTGTTCCTCTACGGACAGAGCCTCGGCGCGGTCGGCGGCAGCGCCGCACTGACCGAGGCTTTGTCCGAGGGCAGTCCCACCACCGCGTGCGACGTGTTGTGGGCAGGTCCCCCGGCCGGCGCGACACGAACGGACGGCGCAACCGTCCTCGCGAACACTTCCGACCCGGTGGTGTGGTGGTCGCCTGCCCTCGCGACACAGAAACCGGATCTGAGCCGTGCCGTGCAAGATGCACCGATCCCGCAGTGGATCCCGGGTGTCACGTTCTTGCAGACCACGGTCGACATGCTCGGTTCGCTCGGTGTCCCCGCCGGTCACGGCCATCGCTACGGAACCGATCAGGGGACGGCCCTGAGGACTTGCTCCTGAACTGCTGTGCGCCTTTATTAACCGCGGGGGGTTAATAAAGGCGCACAGCAAACAGGTCAGACTGCAGTCGCGATCGGGCCGCGTGCAGCTTCGTAGGCCGCACCGACACGGTAGAGGCGCTCGTCAGCCATGGCGGGCGCCATGATCTGCAATCCCACCGGCAGGTTGTCGTCCGCGGACAGACCCGATGGGACCGACATCGCGCAGTGTCCGGCCAGGTTGGTCGGCAACGTGCACAGGTCCGAGAGGTACATGGCCAACGGATCGCCGACCTTCTCCCCCAACTTCCACGGCGTGAACGGGCTGGTCGGCGAGACCAGTACGTCCACCTTCTCGTAGGCCTTGTCGAAATCGCGCGCGATGAGCGTACGGACCTTGAGCGCCGAACCGTAGTAGGCGTCGTAGTAGCCCGAGGACAGTGCGTAAGTACCGATCATGATGCGGCGCTTGACCTCCGGACCGAAACCGGCGGCGCGGGTTGCCGCCATGACCTGGTCGGCACTCATGTTGCCGTCGTCGACACGCAGTCCGTAGCGCATGGCGTCGAAGCGAGCCAGGTTGGACGAGACCTCGCTGGGCAGCACCAGGTAGTACGACGCGAGCGCATGCTCGAAGCTCGGGCACGAAACCTCGACAACTTCGGCACCCAAAGCCTTGAGTTGCTCGACGGCAGCGTCGAAGGAAGCGATGACGCCGGGCTGGTAGCTGTCGGAGTGAAGTTCCTTGACCACACCGACTTTGACGCCGCGCAGGTCGCCGGCTGCACCTTCACGTGCCGCAGCGACCACCGGACGCACGGGGGCGTCGATGGACGTGGAGTCACGCGGATCGTGCCCGGCGATGACCTCGTGCAGCAGAGCGGTGTCGAGCACGGTGCGACCACAGGGACCGCCCTGATCGAGCGAGGAGGCGCACGCGACGAGCCCGAAGCGTGAGACAGTTCCGTACGTCGGCTTGGTTCCGACCGTCGCGGTGACCGCAGCGGGCTGACGGATCGAACCGCCGGTGTCAGTGCCGATGGCGAGCGGGGCCTGACGGGACGCGAGCGCCGCTGCGCTACCGCCGCCCGAACCGCCGGGGATGCGGGTGACGTCCCACGGGTTACGCGTCGGGCCGAAGGCGGAGTTCTCCGTCGAGGAGCCCATCGCGAACTCGTCGAGGTTCGTCTTGCCGAGGATCGGGATGCCGGCAGCGCGCAGCTTGGACGTCAGAGTCGCGTCGTACGGTGCAACCCAGCCTTCGAGAATTTTCGACGCACAGGTGGTCGGCATGTCCGTCGTGGTGAAGATGTCCTTCAACGCGATCGGAACGCCGGCGAGTGCCGAAGCGGGTTCGTTTCCGCCTGCGAGCGAGTTGTCCACTGCTGCGGCGGCTTCGAGAGCCTGTTCGCCGGCAACGTGCAGGAAGGCGTGGTACTCGGTGTCGACGGCAGCGATGCGGTCGAGATGCGCCTGCGTGACCTCTACGGAGGACACCTCACGCGAGTGGATCTTGCCGGCCAGCTCAGCGGCGTCCAGCGTGGTCAGATCGGTCATTCGCCCTCTCCAAGGATCTGCGGAACCGCAAAGCGATCCTGTTCGACTGCGGGTGCTCCGGACAATGCCTGCTCGGGGGTCAGCCCGGGCACGATCACGTCGGGGCGCGTCACGTTGGTGACGGCATTGGGATTCGCCATGGGCGGGACGTCGTCGGCCGCAACCTCGGTGACCACCTTGACGTGGTTGAGAATCGAATCCAACTGACCGGCGAACTCGTCGAGTTCGGCATCGGACAGGGCGAGTCTGGACAGCCGCGCGAGGTGCGCGACCTCGTCACGGGAGATGGCAGGCACCGCGGGGCCCCTTTCGGAAGAGGACGTGAACATTGCCGGTCCAGCCTAGTTGCTCGCCGCGACAGACCTGTAAGCACGCCCGCTGTATCGAACGACGAGCACGCTCACTGTGTCGATCGCCACGCCGAAAGCCCGCAGTGTGTTTCGCTCGTGTGACAAGCATGTGCATCTGGCGTGACGCCGCCGCGGCGCCCACCATCGCAGGTTGGGCAAGTGCAAAGATGAGTCAGGCCCGGGTCGACGTGATCCGGGCGAGAACCGATCAGCGAAAGGCACGCACGTGTCGTACCTGCTTCGCGTCCAACTGCCCGATCGACCCGGCAGCCTCGGCGCGCTCGCCGTAGCTCTCGGATCCGTGGGCGCAGACATCCTCTCCCTCGACGTCGTGGAACGAGGTGACGGTTTTGCCATCGACGACCTCGTGGTCGACGTCGAACCGGGCGCGCTGCCCGACACCTTGATCACCGCTGCCGAGCATCTACCGGACGTGCTGGTCGATTCGATCCGCCCCTACGCCGGGATTCTCGACACTCACCGCGAGCTCGAACTCATAGATTCCGTTGCGACGGCCCGAAACGATCGACTACAGGTCCTCGTCGACGGCGCGCCGCGTGTACTGCGAGTCGGCTGGTGCGTCGTCGCGGACATCGGCAAGCACGGTGCGTACCGCGTCGTCGGTAGCGCCGGCGCGCCGGAAACCCACGCCACCGACATTCCGTGGATGCCACTGGACAAGCCCACCGCCCTCGACGGCGAGGCCGACTGGGTTCCGGACGTATGGCGCGACATGAACACCAGCCTCGCTGCCGCACCTCTCGGCTCCGGCAATCGAGTCCTCATGCTCGGTCGTCCCGGTGGGCCCGAATTCCGCCCTTCGGAGATAGCCCGCCTCGGCTACCTCGCAGGAATCGTGGCGACGGTACTGGGTTGACCAGGCTGGCTGATCAGGCCAGGCCGCGAACCATGACGGTCAGTTCCATACCGCGAATCGGCTCCCACGCCCGCTCGGGATCGGGGACGAAACCGTTGCGGTCGTAGATACGACGGGCATCGACCATCTCGGGCTGCGTCGAGATGACCACCGAGTGATCGCCGCGGTCGTAGGCTTCGGCGATCACTGCGCGAACCAATGCGGTTCCGGCGCCCGATCCCCGAGCTTGCGGCGAGACTGCGAGCATGCGGAACTCGAGTTCGCCCTTCTGCGCAACATCCGCGAAGGGCGTGCCGGGTTCTGCGATCGTCAACGAGCCCACGACTTCGTCACCGAGAACCGCAACCAGCACCCGGCCCTGCTCCACCCGAGTTGCGGTGTCTCGCAGGCGCTCCGCGTACGGCGAACCGCCGGCGACAAATCCGCCACCCACGTACGACTGCACAGTCAGCTCCCCGACGGTCTCGAACTCAGCCGGTAGAACTTCACGAATCTCGATCATGGCGTCACTATCGCACCCAGCACACCAATCTCAGAAATCGGACAAAGTCACTCTGGTTCGTCCAAATCGGTGGGAGCGACCGCATCCGGGCCATCTTCGAGCAACCGCCGAAAGCCGTCTTCGTCGAGCACCGGCACACCCAATTCGACCGCCTTGTCGTGCTTGGAACCGGGCGCTTCACCGACGACGACAAACGCAGTCTTCTTCGAGACCGACCCTGCCGCCTTGCCGCCGCGCACCAGAATCGCTTCCTTCGCCTGATCACGCGAGTAGGTCTCGAGCGAACCGGTGACGACGATCGAGAGGCCCTCGAGATTGCGCGGAATCGAATCGTCGCGTTCGTCCTCCATGCGTACTCCGGCCGACGCCCACTTGTCGACGATCTGCTGGTGCCAGTCGACGGAGAACCACTCCACGACGGCGGCGGCGATAGTCGATCCGACGCCGTCGACTGCAGCCAACTCGTCGACCGAGGCTTCCCGAATGCGTTGCAGCGAGCCGAATTCGCCGGCCAACGCCCTCGCGGCAGTGGGGCCGACGTGCCGAATCGACAGTGCCACAAGCACTCTCCACAGCGGCTTGTCCTTGGCTGAATCCAGGTTGGCCAGCAAGCGTTTTCCGTTGGCGGACAGGGATCCCGCATTGGTGCGGAAGATCGGAACTTCGATCAGTTTCTCGGCGTCGAGTGAGAAGAGATCACCCTCGTCGCCGATGACCTTCGCCTCCAACAGCCCGGTCGCGGCCTCGTAACCGAGCACCTCGATGTCGAATGCACCGCGCCCCGAGACGTGGAACACGCGCTCGCGCAACTGCGCCGGGCAGTACTGCTGATTGGGGCATCGCACGTCGACGTCGCCCTCTTTCGCGGGTGCCAACAACGTGCCGCACTCGGGACAATGTGTCGGCATGACGAACTCGCGCTCGGTACCGTCACGAACGTCTGCCACGGGACCGAGAACCTCGGGGATGACGTCTCCGGCCTTGCGCAACACCACGGTGTCGCCGATCAGCACACCCTTGCGCTTGACCTCCGAGCCGTTGTGCAGCGTGGCCAAGGACACAGTGGAACCCGCCACCGTGACGGGTTCCATGTACGCGAACGGCGTCACACGACCCGTACGTCCGACACTGACCCGGATGTCGAGGAGCTTGGTCGTGACCTCTTCCGGCGGGTACTTGTACGCGATCGCCCACCGTGGTGCGCGCGACGTGGTGCCCAGACGTCGATGTAACGACATCTCGTCGACCTTTACCACCAACCCGTCGATCTCGTGCTCGACGTCGTGGCGGTGTTCTCCCCAGTACTTCATCTTCTCGACCACGGCGTCGGCGCCGACCACCCGTGAGGTGTGCGTGGACACCGGCAGACCCCAGGCGGCGAGGGCCACGTAGGCGTCGTACTGCGAGGCCGGCTCGAAACCTTCCATGCGCCCGAACCCGTGGCAGATCATTCCGAGGCGGCGACGCGCGGTGACGGCAGGATTCTTCTGACGCAGGGAGCCCGCCGCGGAGTTGCGCGGATTGGCGAACGGCGCCTTACCCTCCTCCACCAGGGAGGCATTGAGTGCTGCGAAGTCCTCGAGGCGGAAGAACACCTCTCCTCGCACCTCGAGCAGGCTCGGAATCGGGTACTCGTCCGTGGCGGTAAGGCGCTCCGGGATGTCGTTGATCGTCAGAGCGTTGAGCGTGACCAGCTCGCCCGTACGACCGTCACCGCGGGTTGCGGCACGAACGAGTTTGCCGTTCTCGTAGACGAGATTGAGGGCGACACCATCGATTTTCACTTCACAGAGATAGTGCAGTTCCGGCCCGGTTTCCTGCTCTACCTTGGCGATCCATGCTCGGAGCTCCGACTCGTCGAAGACGTTGTCGAGGCTGAGCATCCGCTCGAGGTGGTCGACGGACGTGAAGTCCGTCGCGAATCCGCCACCGACGAGTTGCGTCGGAGAGTCGGGAGTTCGCAGATCCGGGTACTGCTCTTCGAGAGCATTGAGCTGCCCGAGCAATGTGTCGAATGCACCGTCCGAAATGACGGGCGCATCACGAACGTAGTAGCGGAACTGATGCTGGCGTACCTCTTCGGCCAGCTCCGTCCACTGCTCGCGCGCCTCGTTGGGCGCTGGCTGCATTGCATCCGCGGTTTCAGTCACAGCTAGAAGATTATCGGTTCACACCGACACACCACACGACTCCACATCGGAACGCACACACTAGAACGCCGACGGATCGTCCACCAATGCCTTGCCGACGTCTGTACACAGCCGAAGTGCGGCACGAGCCCAGTCGAGGTTCGCACCCGAAAGACCGCAACGTGGAGTGACCGCGACCTGGGTCTGCAGGAGTTCACGAGAGAAGCCGAGACGATCTACCAGTGTGACGGCGGGCATCGCACACTCTTTCCACGTCACCGGCTTTTCCGGCGGGGCGGACGGAACCAGACCGAGCGCCAATTCCTTGCCGGCGTCGAACAACTGGCCGATACCGTCGAGATCGCGTGAGCCGATGAGCGACATGTCGAAGCTCACGCCGAACGCCTGGCTTCGCCTCAGTAGATCCCACGGCATGTCTGTGCCGCAACTGTGGACGATTGTGGGCAGTCCGCAACCGCTGATCGTCGAGTCGAGTACGGCGAGTGCCTCGGGTTCCGGCAGTGCCGGAACGCTCTCCATCTTGGTGCGCCCAGGCAGCGAACCGGCCAGGACTGCCGCGATCTGCGGCTCGTCCAACTGAATCACCACTGCGGCGCCGGTGCGGCGAGTGACCTCGGCCGCATGACGCGCGAGACCCTCACCGAGTGATTCTGCGACGTCGCGGAGCGCACCGCGGTCGACGAGAACTCGCGAACCGTTTGCGACTTCGATCTCGGCGCCGAGTGTCAGCGGGCCGGCGACCTGGAGCTTGACGACGTGGTCTTCGCCGACCAAGCGCGCCGACTCCCAGGCTTCCTCGAGCGCGTCGAGATCCTGATTCAGAAAGTCCTCGGCTCGCTTCGCGACATTGCCCCTCCGAGGCACGACTCGATAGGCACGGGTCGAGGCGTCGAGGTTGATGTCGACCAGAATTGCCCCCGCCCGGCCGACCATGTCAGCGCCGAGACCGCGGCTCGGCAACTCCACCAGGTGTGGGAAACCGCCCAGTTCGCCAAGGATGGTTGCGGCGCTTTCGCGGGCGTCCGTGCCCGGCCAGGATCCGATTCCGGTGACGAGGCCACCGATGGAAACCTGCTGTGTCACAGTGTGTTCGGCTCGGATTCGGTGCCGGAGATGGTGCCACTGCCGAGAACCTGGTCGCCCAGTTCGCTGTCGGGGCGATACAGCACGACGGCCTGGCCCTTCGCGACGCCGGTCAGTGGTTCGCGCAACGAAATGGAGATGCCGCCGCCCGAAGTACCGTCATCGACGGCCTCCGCAACGGCCTGCGCCAGTCCGCCGTGCGCACGGACCTGCACCATGCACTCGACGGGGCCCTCAGGCGCCTGGCCCGAGGTCCAGATCGCACGCTGCGCCGAGATGGCCCAGACGTCGAGATTCTTGGCCGAACCCACTCGGACCGTTCCGGTTTCGGGCTCGATCGCGGTCACGTACCGCGGACGGCCGTCA
Source organism: uncultured Rhodococcus sp. (assembly GCF_963525155.1). NCBI lineage: Bacteria > Bacillati > Actinomycetota > Actinomycetes > Mycobacteriales > Nocardiaceae > Rhodococcus > uncultured Rhodococcus sp. Next base: position 2,297 of record NZ_CAURKP010000057.1, on the reverse strand, counting down.
CCTGCGGGACCTTCGACGCCGAGGCCCTTGCGCTGTCCGATCGTGAAGCCGTGTACGCCGTCGTGTGCAGCGAGGACCTCACCCGAATCGGCGTCGACGACGCTTCCCGGACGAACGCCGATGCGCGCACCCAGGAATGCTCGGGTATCGCCGGTCGGGATGAAGCAGATGTCATGGCTGTCAGGCTTGTTCGCCACAGCCAGACCGCGCTCGGCGGCTTCCTCGCGGATCTGTTCTTTCGGTGTGTCACCGATCGGGAACATCGCTCGCGAAAGCTGATCAGCCGTCAGCACACCGAGGACATACGACTGGTCCTTGTCCGCGTCGACCGCCCGGCGTAGGACGCCGTCTTCGAGGCGCGCGTAATGACCGGTCGCCACGGCGTCGAAGCCGAGAGCGACTGCACGGTCGGCGAGTGCGGTGAACTTGATCTTCTCGTTGCAGCGCAGGCACGGATTGGGGGTCTCACCCGCTGCGTACGACGCCACGAAGTCGTCGATCACGTCTTCCTTGAAGCGATCGGCGAAATCCCAGACGTAGAAGGGTATTCCGAGAACGTCGGCGGCGCGCCTGGCGTCTCCGGCATCTTCCTTCGAGCAGCATCCACGCGAACCCGTCCGCAATGCACCCGGCGCCGTGGACAGCGCAAGATGAACGCCGACGACGTCATGTCCGGCGGCAACAGCGCGGGCGGCGGCAACAGCGGAGTCGACACCTCCGCTCATGGCTGCGAGTACTCGCATCAGCGATCCCCTCCACGCGAACCGGCACCGGCAAGACCGGCGGCCCGAGCGCGCTCTACTACTTGTGGAAGCGCAGCGATCAGCGCGTCCACATCGGTGACACTCGACGTATGTCCGAGCGAAAATCTCAGTGAGCCACGCGCGACGGGCGATTCGACGCCCATCGCGATCAAGACATGGCTGGCTCTGGCCACACCGGCGGTGCAGGCCGAACCGGTGGAACATTCGATACCGGCGGCGTCGAGCAGCATCAGCAACGAATCGCCCTCGCAGCCGGGGAAGGTGAAGTGCGCGTTACCGGGAAGCCGATCGGATCCGGTCGGGCCGTTGAGCACCGACTCGGGAAGAATCTCCAGGACCCCGTCGATCAAACGGTCACGCAGCTTCGCCAATTCCCTTGTGCTCGAATCGAAGTTCGCGACGTTCGCGCGCAGCGCCGCAGCCATCCCGACAACTCCCGCGGTGTCCGGCGTCCCCGAACGCAGATCACGTTCGTGTCCGCCGCCGTGAAGGAGCGGCACACAGGGAACCTGGCGTCCGAGCAGAAGCGCGCCGACGCCGTGCGGACCACCGAACTTGTGCGCCGCGATGCTCAGCGCGGCCAATTTGCTCGCCGCAAAATCGACCGGCAATTGTGCAACTGCCTGAACCGCGTCGCTGTGCATCGGAATCTCGAACTCAGCCGAAATCTCCGCCAACTCCACGATCGGCATGATCGAGCCGACCTCGTTGTTGGCCCACATCACCGTCACGAGTGCTACCTCGTCGGCGTGGACGGAAAGCTCGTCACGCAAGGTCTGCGGGTCGACGACACCGTTCTCGTCGACCGGCAACCACGTCACGCGCGCGCCCTCGTGCTGCTCGAGCCACTCGACGGCGTCGAGCACAGCATGATGCTCGACGGAGCTGGCCAGGATGCGAGTGCGTCGCGGGTCTGCGTCACGGCGAGCCCAGTAGATGCCCTTGACCGCGAGATTGTCGCTCTCGGTGCCTCCGGAGGTGAAGATGACCTCCGACGGCCGCGCACCCAGGCTGGCGGCGATCGATTCGCGCGATTCCTCGACGCGGCGCCGGGCCGCACGGCCGGAGCCGTGCAGCGAGGACGCGTTGCCCACGGTTTTGAAGGTATCGGTCATCGCCTCGATAGCGGCTGCCGACATCGGAGTCGTGGCGGCATGATCGAGGTACACCGGAAATCCGGCGTGGGCACTGTGTGCAGGCAGAGTCATGGCTTGACAAGGATAGCCCAGCACGAGAGTTCGACCAGCCTCGCTCAGCAGGCTAAGCGCTCATCGCCGGGGAAGGATCGATTTGTCCCACGGCTTGTGTCACGAGTTCCGGTGCGGGGTCGAAGATGTCGTGAGCTGCCAGATCGATGATGTCGACGCCGCGTACGGCTCTCTCGCATCGCTGCGCGAGATCGGCTCGACACTCCCCTGCCTCCTCGAGCGGAGCCAGCCTGACCTTCACCTCGACGTTCTTCTGACGCAGGATCCGACGGATGGACTGACCGATCGTTTCGGTGCCGACAAAGCAGGGTCCGGTGCACAGGGA
>NZ_CAURKP010000056.1:0-29858 GCF_963525155.1 uncultured Rhodococcus sp. | reverse complement strand
TCGGCTGACCCCGGACTGCGGGGCAGTCGTTCGTGTGCGCCGCGGCGGCCGACGGGCGAATTCGTTCACGACGGGGGAGTCATTAGGATCAAGTGGTGACCAGTGCAGCTCCAGAGAACCCCCAGACCCCCGCCGACGCCCTACCCAAGAGCTGGGACCCCAGCGCTGTAGAGGCCGATCTGTATCAAGGCTGGGTAGACGCCGGGTACTTCCAGGCCGACGCGACCAGCGACAAGCCCGGCTACTCCATCGTGCTGCCGCCCCCGAACGTCACGGGCAGCTTGCACATGGGCCATGCCCTGGATCACACCCTCATGGACGTGCTCAGCCGTCGCAAGCGGATGCAGGGCTACGAGGTGCTGTGGCTACCTGGCATGGATCACGCCGGTATCGCCACGCAGTCCGTCGTCGAGAAGCAGCTCGCTGCCGACGGCAAGACAAAGGAAGATTTCGGCCGCGAGCTCTTCATCGACAAAGTTTGGGACTGGAAGCGCGAATCGGGTGGAACCATCGGGGGCCAGATGCGGCGCATCGGTGACGGTGTCGACTGGAGTCGCGATCGTTTCACGATGGACGAGGGCCTCTCGCGCGCCGTTCAGACCGTCTTCAAGCGCATGTTCGACGAGGGTCTGATCTACCGCGCCGAGCGTCTCGTGAACTGGTCGCCGGTGCTGCAGACCGCGATCTCCGACATCGAGGTGAAGTTCGAGGACGTCGAGGGTGAGCTGGTTTCCCTGCGCTACGGCTCGCTCGACGACAACGAGCCGCACGTCATCGTCGCGACCACTCGCGTCGAGACGATGCTCGGTGATACCGCAGTGGCGGTCCATCCCGAGGACGAGCGCTACAAGCACCTCATCGGCACCACTCTCGATCATCCGTTCACCGGGCGTCAGATCCCGATCATCGCGGACGACTACGTCGACCCCGAGTTCGGAACCGGCGCTGTGAAGATCACGCCGGCTCACGATCCCAACGACTTCGAGATGGGCCTGCGGCACAACCTGCCGATGCCCACCATCATGGACAAGACCGGCAAGATTGCCGACACCGGAACCGAATTCGACGGAATGGACCGCTTCGAGGCTCGCGTCAAGGTTCGCGAAGCTCTCGCCGAGCAGGGGCGCGTCGTCGCCGAGAAGCGCCCGTACCTGCACAGCGTCGGGCACTCCGAGCGCAGTGGCGAGGCCATCGAGCCTCGTCTCTCGTTGCAGTGGTGGGTCAAGGTCGAGACGCTCGCCAAGGCTGCGGGTGACGCGGTTCGCAACGGGGACACCGTCATTCACCCGGCGAGCCAGGAGCCACGCTGGTTCGACTGGGTCGACAACATGCATGACTGGTGCATTTCCCGTCAGCTCTGGTGGGGTCACCGCATTCCGGTCTGGTACGGCCCCGAGGGTGAAGTTGCGTGCTTCGGTCCTGACGAAACGGCGCCGGAAGGCTGGGTCCAGGATCCCGACGTCCTCGATACCTGGTTCTCCTCCGGACTGTGGCCCTTCTCGACGATGGGCTGGCCGGACAATACGCCCGAACTCGAAAAGTTCTATCCCACCAGCGTTCTCGTCACCGGCTACGACATCCTGTTCTTCTGGGTCGCCCGCATGATGATGTTCGGCACCTACGTGTCCGAGGACGAGTCGATCACCGCCGGTCCGGGTAAGTCCGGCGCGCAGATGCCGTTCAAGGACGTGTTCCTGCACGGACTGGTCCGCGATCAGTACGGCAAGAAGATGTCGAAGTCTCGCGGCAACGGTATCGACCCACTCGACTGGGTCGATCGTTTCGGCGCCGACGCCCTGCGATTCACACTTGCACGCGGCGCCAACCCGGGCAGCGACCTGTCCGTCGGTGAGGATTCGGCGCAGTCCTCGCGCAACTTCGCGACCAAGTTGTTCAACGCGACCAAGTTCGCTCTGATGAACGGCGCTGCTCCCGCGCCGCTGCCCGCTCGAAGCGAACTGACCGACGCCGATCGTTGGATCCTCGACCGTCTCGACACGGTCCAGGCCGAGGCGGACGCCGCATTCGATCGCTACGAGTTCAGCAAGGCGTGCGAAGGCCTGTTCCACTTCGCGTGGGACGAGGTCTGTGACTGGTACCTCGAACTCGCCAAGGTGCAGTTCGCCGCCGACGAGGCCGTCGCCGCGAACACCCGCGCCGTGCTCGGCAACGTTCTCGATGCACTGCTCCGCCTCCTGCACCCGGTCATTCCGTTCGTGACCGAAACCCTGTGGAAGGTGCTCACCGGCGGCGAGTCCGTCGTCGTCGCCGAATGGCCCACGTTGTCCGGTGAGGCAGTCGACGCCCAGGCCGCAACCAGGATCGAAGACACGCAGAAGCTGATCACCGAGGTGCGACGATTCCGAAACGATCAGGGACTCAAGCCTTCCCAGAAGGTCCCGGCTCGTGCGTCCGGGCTCTCGGAGGCCGGCATGGACGGCCAGTTCGCCTACGTGGCGGCGCTGGCCAAGCTGACCGAACCCGAAGAGGGATTCACCGCGTCGATCTCCGTCGAGGTGCGCCTGAGCCAGGGCACCGTCACTGTCGACATCGACACCTCGGGCACCATCGACCTCGGCGCCGAGAAGAAGCGGCTCGAAAAGGACCTCGCGGCAGCGCAGAAGGAACTCGTCACCGCTGACAACAAGCTGGCGAACGAGGCCTTCCTGGCGAAGGCGCCCGACGCCGTCGTCGACAAGATCAAGACACGTCGCCAGATCGCCGTCGAAGAGATCGAGCGCATCACGGGACGTCTGAAGGAGTTGGCCGACAAGTGAGTTCGTACGAGCCGTCCCAATTCGACGCTCAGAGTTCGGTTCCGACTCCGGTCGACATCGCCGAACTGGCGCTGGTGGAAGCAGAACTCGACAAGCGTTGGCCCGAGACCAAGATCGAGCCGTCACTGACTCGCATCGAGGCGCTCATGGATGTCCTGGGCTCGCCTCAGCACAACTATCCGTCGGTGCACGTCACGGGAACCAACGGTAAGACGTCGGTGACGCGCATGATCGATTCGTTGATGACGGCTCTGCATCGTCGCACCGGGCGAACCACCAGCCCTCATCTGCAGATCGCGACCGAGCGGATCAGCATCGACGGTCATCCGATCTCGCCGCGGCTCTACGTGGACACGTTCCGCGAGATCGAGCCGTACGTGCAGATGATCGACGCACAGTCGGAGGAAGCCGGGGGACCGGCGATGAGCAAGTTCGAAGTGCTCACCGCCATGGCCTATGCGGCCTTCGCGGAGGCGCCGGTCGACGTCGCCGTGGTCGAGGTCGGCCTCGGCGGACGCTGGGACGCCACCAACGTGATCGACGGGCAGGTTGCGGTGATCACCCCGATCAGCCTCGATCACGCCGAGTACCTGGGCACCGACCTGGCCGGGATCGCGGAGGAGAAGGCCGGGATCATCAAGAAGGGCCGCGAGGACCTGGTTCCGGTGGACACCGTCGCGATCATCGCCGAGCAGACTCCCGAAGTCATGGAGGTATTGCTGCGGCGTGCTGTCGAGGTGGAGGCCGCGGTCGCTCGTGAAGGCTCGGAGTTCAAGGTGCTTGCTCGCCAGATCGCGGTAGGCGGACAGCAGCTCGAACTTCAAGGCTTGAGCGGTGTGTACACCGACATCTTCCTCCCCCTTCACGGTGAGCATCAGGCGCGCAACGCCGCGCTCGCGCTCGCTGCCGTAGAAGCGTTCTTCGGTGCCGGTCCGGATCGACAACTGGATCAGGACGCAATCCGCAACGGGTTCGCCTCGATCGTCAATCCTGGTCGCCTCGAACGTGTTCGGAGTGCGCCGACCGTCTTTCTCGACGCCGCCCACAATCCTGACGGTGCCCGCGCTCTCGCGGCCGCACTGGCCGCCGAGTTCGACTTCCGCAAGCTCGTGGGAGTGGTCAGCGTCATGGCGGACAAGGACGTCGACGCCATCTTGACTGCATTCGAATCCGTCTTCGACGAGATCGTCGTCACCCACAACGGGTCACCCCGGGCGATGGACGTCGAAGAACTGGCGAACATCGCCGTCGCGAAGTTCGGCGACGAGCGCGTCGTCGTTGCGCCGGTGCTTGCCGACGCGTTGGAAGTCGCGATCGAAATCGCCGAGCAGGTCGCCGAACCCGGTGAGGCCGTATCAGGGGCGGGTGTGGTGGTGACGGGATCCGTCGTGACCGCAGGCGCCGCCCGCACGCTGTTCGGAAAGGACCCCGCGTGAGTACCCCGTCAGATGCCAATCCCGAGTCCGGAGACCACGAGCCCGGAGACACTGCCGGCGAGTTCGGGCCGCCGACCAAGGACCCGTGGAAAAGCTTCCGCGGAGTGATGGCCGGAACCCTGATCCTCGAGGCGATCGTCGTGCTGCTGGCTTTGCCGGTTGTCGCGGTCGTCGGCGGAGGCCTCACCGCGGCCTCCGCGGGATTCATCATCGGGTTGGCGGTACTGATGATTCTGGGTGCGGGCATCCAGGGCAAGCCGTGGGCGATGGGGTTCAACGTCGCGCTGCAGGTGATCCTTCTGTTCGGTTTCTTCGTCCACCCGTCGATCGCCGGTGTCGCGATCACCTTCGGGATCGTCTGGGGATACCTCGTCTACCTGCAGAGAGACATCAAGCGCCGGATGGACAAGGGCCTGCTTCCCGGTCAGCGGGACTGACCATTTAGGCTGTCCGCTGTGACTGAGCGCACCCTCGTACTGATCAAGCCCGACGCCGTTGCCCGTGGATACGTAGGAGAAATCCTCAGCCGTATCGAGCGCAAAGGCCTGACAATTGCAGCACTCGACCTCCGCGTAGCTTCCGAAGAGGTGGCTGGTAGCCACTACGCAGAACACGCCGAGCGTCCGTTCTACCCGAGCTTGTTGGAGTTCATCACCTCCGGTCCGCTGGTGGCCGCAGTGCTCGAAGGCCCCCGCGCCATCGCTGCTTTCCGTCAGTTGGCCGGCGGAACCGACCCGGTCGACAAGGCTCTTCCGGGTACGATCCGCGGCGACTTCGGACTCGAAGCGCAGCAGAACCTCGTTCACGGCAGCGACTCCGTGGAGTCGGCAGAGCGTGAAATCGCTCTGTGGTTCCCCGCGCTGTCGTCCATCTGAATCTCCGATCGGGCCTCTGGCCCACATGAACGGGCCTTCGGCCCACATCTCCACAGCGAATTCTCGGCACGTATCCCACATCGGTGCGCCCTTTGCAGTTGCAGGCGCGTTGGTGTGGGATACTGCTTTCAGTTGAACCGCAATTTGTTTTACGCACGTTCAACCGGATGACACCTAGGTTCGATGCCCTTTCATCGCTGCTCCAGGTCAACAGGAAATCCCTGGACCTCTGCACGCTGGATGATCAGGCGCTCGCGCACAGGACAACGGCCATCCAGCCAGGCACTTCATGTGCTCGCAGTGAATAACGGGCATTGCGGACCATGCGGAGCGAGACCTTACAATCTCGTACTCACTTCTGAGTGCGAGTACACACAGCACGCTCCCGCGTGGCCGCGTGACAACTCGACTTCTGGGTTGGACGCGCCCGGGGGCTGAGGAGACTTACGTGGCCGATCAATCCCCAACCGAATCAGATTCCAGCACCACCCCGGAATTTCCCGACAAGATGCGCGTACACGCGCTGGCGAAGCTGCTCGGCGTCACCAGCAAGCAGGTCCTTGCCGAAGCCGCAGCGCTCGGTACCGAATTGCGCAGCGCGCAGTCGAGTCTCCACCGTGACGTCGCTCAGCGGATTCATGCCTCGTTGACTTCCGCGGCCGAGGCCATCGAGCCCGTCGTCGCCGAGCTCGACACCCTCATCGACCCGGTTGTCGAGGCGCCGGTTGCCGAGGAGCCTGCTGCAGAAGCTCCCGTGGAGGCTGCTCCTGTTGCAGAGGCTCCGGCCGAGAAGCCTGTCAGGGCTCGTCGCACTCGCAAAAAGGTCGTCGTCGAAGAACCTGCAGCAGAAGAAACAGTGGATCCGGCTGTCGCCGAGATCAGCGCTGGACTCGACGCCGCAGCTGCGCTGCAGAGCAAGGAAGCCGAGCAGTCCGATCTGTTCACTTCCTTCGAGGCGCCGCAGACCCATCAGCCCGAGGTGGCTCCCGCCGCGCCGCAGGTTCCGCTGTTCCTGCAGCCGGATCTCGAGGCAGCCGAGGTAGCTCCGCGTCGCCGTCGTGCCCGCCGTGAACCCGCCGCACCGGCGGTAGTCGAAGAGAAGCAGGCAACTGCGGAAACCGAAACAGTCGCACCCGAGGTCTCACCGGTTGTAGTTCCAGCCGTCGAAGAGCCGGCTGTGACCGCCCCGCAAACCGAGGGTGAGAGCGCCGAGTCCGAGGACGAGGACGACGATCAGCCGCGTCGCCGTCGTCGTGGACGCCGTGGACGTGGACGTGGTCGCGGTGAACAGGGTGGCGAGCAGGGTTCGGACGAAGAGTCGGATACCGCTACCGAATCGGAGCAGGAATCTGCCCCTGCGGCAGTCGAGAAGCAAACCGACGACGCTGCCGGCGAAGAATCCGGTGATAAGTCCGAGTCCACCGCTGATGCGGATTCCGAGAATGCCGACGATTCCGATCTCGATGCCGACGGATCGAGCCGCCGTCGCCGCCGCCGTCGTCGTCGCAAGACCGGCACCGACGGCGCCACCGACGCGACTGCGACGTCCGAGGACGATCCGCCGAACACCGTCGTTCACGAGCGCGAACCTCGCAACAAGACCCGCGTCAAGGACGAGGTCCAGGGCATCAGTGGTTCGACACGTCTGGAAGCGAAGCGTCAGCGTCGCCGCGACGGTCGTGACGCCGGCCGACGTCGCCCACCGATCCTGACCGAGTCGGAGTTCCTCGCGCGTCGTGAGGCCGTCGATCGCGTCATGGTCGTGCGCGATCGGGCAGACAGCGGTCAGCCGCATGCGACTACACAGGTAGCAGTCCTCGAAGACGGAGTGCTGGTCGAGCACTTCGTCACCAACTCGGCGTCCGCGTCGATGGTCGGCAACGTGTACCTCGGACGTGTCCAGAACGTGCTCCCCAGCATGGAAGCTGCGTTCATCGACATCGGACGTGGCCGCAACGGTGTTCTCTACGCCGGTGAGGTCAACTGGGAGGCTGCCGGTCTCGGTGGCAACTCGCGCAAGATCGAGCAGGCCCTCAAGCCGGGCGATCAGGTGCTCGTTCAGGTCAGCAAGGATCCGGTCGGTCACAAGGGTGCTCGACTGACCACACAGATTTCGCTTGCCGGTCGTTTCCTCGTCTACGTGCCCGGTGGTACGTCCACGGGTATCAGCCGCAAGCTTCCGGACACCGAGCGCAAGCGTCTCAAGGAAATCTTGCGCGACATCGTTCCCGCCGACGCCGGCGTGATCATTCGCACGGCGTCCGAGGGCGTCAGCGAAGAAGAGTTGGCGCGCGACGTGACTCGTCTGCAGGCTCAGTGGGCCGGCATCGAGGAGCAGGCTGCGGCTGCGGACACCGGTAAGTCCGGCAACCCGCAGGCGCTGTACGAAGAGCCTGACATGCTGGTCAAGGTCATTCGTGATCTGTTCAACGAGGACTTCTCCAAGCTGGTCATCGAGGGCGAGAAGGCGCACACGACGGTCGAGAACTACATCAACTCCGTTGCGCCCGACCTGCTTCCGCGGCTCGAGAAGTACACGCCGAACAACGGTATCGACGTCTTCGCGGCTCGCCGTATCGACGAGCAATTGGCCAAGGCACTCGATCGCAAGGTGTGGCTGCCGTCCGGCGGCACCCTGGTGATCGACCGCACCGAGGCCATGACCGTCGTCGACGTCAACACCGGAAAGTTCACCGGAGCCGGCGGAAACCTCGAAGAGACCGTCACCCGTAACAACCTCGAAGCGGCCGAGGAGATCGTTCGCCAGATGCGCCTGCGGGACATCGGCGGAATGATCGTCGTCGACTTCATCGACATGGTTCTCGAATCGAACCGGGACCTGGTCCTGCGTCGGCTCACCGAATGCCTGGGTCGCGATCGCACGCGCCATCAGGTGTCGGAGGTCACGTCACTCGGGCTCGTGCAGATGACGCGCAAGAAGTTGGGCACCGGATTGGTCGAGGCCTTCTCGACCACCTGTGAGCACTGCCACGGCCGCGGCATCATCGTCCATTCCGAGCCCGTCGAGGTGAAGTCCTCGGACGACGGAGGATCGCGTTCGGGCTCGCAGCGCAGTGATTCCGGTACCTCGCGCAAGAACAAGCGTGGCCGCGGAGACAAGTCGGCTTCGACCGAGTCCAACGGACAGGAACCTCCGGCGCCGGAGGTTCCGGCTGTCGACGCGACCGTCAAGCGGGCTCATCCGGTGGCATTGGCGATGGCCTCGCATCACCACGACGACGACGAGACCGTCGCGGCCGACTCGATCGAGTCTGATTCCGCCGGTACGTCTTCGGGGGACGATGCATCCAAAAGTGCCGATCGGCAACAGGATCGGCCGATCGATACTCCTGCTGCTTCTGAGCGCCATGACGTTTCTGTTGTGGACTCTGCTGCGGAAGAAGTATCCGCAGTGGACAACGAGTCGGCAGCACCTTCGACCGAAGCAGCTCCGCGAGGTCGTCGGCGTAGTCGCCGGGCGTCGCGGGCAGCGTCGGCACCGGTTGCCGAGGCAGCTCCCGAGGTGGGCACGGTCTTCGTGATTCCGACTCCGGAACCCGTGACAGAAGCGGTCGTGGAAAACGTTCCGGCTCCGGCCACCGAAGCTCCGGCTGAGGAAGAAGTTGTCGTCGTCAAGCGACCCCGTCGCAGGCGTGCAGCAGCACGTCCCGCAGGGCCTCCGGTAGACGGAGAGTAAGAACTACTGGCTTTCGGTCGGTTGGATGACTTCGCGATGAGCGAGGACATCCAACCGTTATCCGAAGTTTCAGCTGGTAGAAGCAGTACAGAGTAGTAAGCACCACCCCTCGGCGGGGCGGTTTGACCCTGACGGTTGCTTTCCCGTAACCTTGGAGGGTCGCCACCCGGCGGTAGAGATTCCGTGTGCCTAGAGTGCGCGCGAATGTCCCGGTACGCAGTGCCGAGCCGAGGTGACATAAACCAGACCAGTCGCGATGCATTTGAAGCCTCAGGCAGCAGCGCGAGCAAGTTCGAAGAAGCAAGGGGTAGCCCTCCGATGGCAACGTACGCGATCGTCAAGACCGGCGGAAAGCAGTACAAGGTCGCTGTTGGTGACCTCGTCAAGGTCGAGAAGATCGAGGGTGAGCCCGGCACTGCTGTCTCGCTTGCTCCCGTTCTCGTGGTCGACGGATCCGACCTGACCACCGACGCGGCCAAGCTGGCCAAGGTCGCAGTCACCAGTGAGATCGTCGAGCACACCAAGGGCCCGAAGATCCGCATCCACAAGTTCAAGAACAAGACCGGTTACCACAAGCGTCAGGGCCACAGGCAGCCGATCACGGTGCTCAAGGTCACGGGCATCAAGTAACCAGTTCTTTCTAGCTAATTTCACCCGAGGAGGGTCAATAGCATGGCACATAAGAAGGGTGCATCCAGCTCCCGTAACGGTCGCGATTCAAACGCCCAGCGCCTCGGCGTGAAGCGCTTCGGCGGCCAGTCGGTCAGCGCAGGCGAAATCCTGGTTCGCCAGCGCGGCACGCACTTCCACCCCGGCGTCAACGTCGGCCGTGGCGGCGACGACACCCTGTTCGCTCTCGCTGCCGGTGCAGTCGAGTTCGGCCAGAAGCGTGGACGCAAGACCGTGAACATCGTTCCGGCCGTCGTTGCGGCTGAGGTCTAGTCTTTCTCGCTAGTTGTGCGTCATCGGTTCTACTTCGGTAAGCCGGTTCTGCTTTCGGTAAGAGAGTGACGCGTTCCAAGCTCCCGATAGGGGCGGACCAGGGTTGAAATAACCCGGTCCGCCCCTATCGTTTGTTTAAGCAGTACCCGTTTTGCCCCGAGCAACCCTGCTCACCAGAAGTTCAGCTCATCGCGTGAGACCCGCAATTGACTGAGGAAGGATCCGGCAGTCATGTCCCGATTCATTGACCGTGTTGTGCTGCACGTCAGCGCTGGAAAAGGCGGCAATGGTTGCGCCTCCGTACACCGCGAGAAGTTCAAACCGCTCGGCGGTCCGGACGGTGCCAACGGAGGTCGCGGTGGCGACGTCATCCTTGTGGTCGACGAGAACATCCACACCCTCCTCGACTTTCACTTCCATCCCAACGCGAAGGCGACCAACGGCAAGCAGGGCGCCGGCAGCAACCGCGAGGGTGCAAACGGTGAAGACCTCATCCTCAAGGTTCCGGATGGAACTGTGGTTCTCGATACCGACGGCAACGTGCTTGCCGACCTCGTGGGAGTCGGTTCGCGCTTCGACGCCGCTCAGGGCGGCCGCGGCGGACTCGGCAACGCAGCGCTGGCGTCGAAAGCCCGCAAGGCTCCCGGTTTCGCACTCCTCGGTGAGGACGGTGTCGAGCGTGACCTGGTTCTCGAACTCAAGTCGGTAGCCGACGTCGGTCTGCTCGGATTTCCCTCTGCCGGTAAGTCTTCGCTGGTGTCCGTTCTCTCTGCGGCCAAGCCGAAGATCGCCGACTACCCCTTCACCACTCTGGTCCCCAACCTCGGCGTCGTCTCGAGCGGTGACACCACCTTCACCGTCGCCGACGTGCCCGGGCTGATCCCCGGTGCAAGCGAAGGCCGCGGTTTGGGCCTGGACTTCCTGCGCCACATCGAACGCTGCGCCGTATTGGCGCACGTGATCGACTGCGCCACCCTCGATCCGGGACGTGACCCGATATCCGACATCGACGCCCTGGAAGCAGAGCTGGCCGCGTACACGCCCGCGCTCTCCGGCGACTCGGGACTCGGTGACCTCGACAAGCGCCCGCGCGTCGTCATCCTCAACAAGACCGACGTTCCCGAGGCCGCCGAATTGGCCGAAATGGTCACGCCTGAGATCGAAGCTCGCGGATGGCCGGTCTTTACCATCTCAGCGGTGAGCCGAGAAGGATTGCGACCGTTGACATTCGCGCTGGCGAAGATGGTCCGCGACTACCGCGAAGCTCATCCGAAGCCCGAGCCGAAGCGCCAGGTCATTCGCCCGGTCAAGGTCAAGGATTCCAGCTTCACCATCGAGAAGGATCCCGATATTCCCGGTGGGTTCGTCGTCCGAGGCACCCGCCCGGAGCGGTGGATTCGTCAGACCGCCTTCGACAACGACGAGGCCGTTGGTTACCTCGCCGACCGTCTTGCTCGATTGGGCGTCGAGGACGCATTGGTCAAGAAGGGCGCTCAGCCAGGAGCTTCCGTCACCATCGGTGACGTCAGCTTCGAGTGGGAGCCGATGACGCCGGCCGGTATCGATCTGACCCGCACGGGCCGTGGAACCGACCCGCGTCTCGATCAGGTGGAGCGCATCGGCGCCGACGAGCGCAAGCACGCGCGTCGTGTCCGCCGCGGCTTGCTCGACGAAGACGCCTGACCCACGCGATTTCAGGACGAAAACCGAAGAGAGGGAACGGGACTGTGCTCGGGTCCACCAGGGAGTCGATAGCGTCGGCTCACAGTATCGTCGTGAAGATCGGGTCGTCTGCGCTCACCAGTCTGGTGGCGGGACTCGATACTCACCGACTCGATCTGTTGGCCGATGCCATCGAGGCTCGCATGCGTGCGGGTTCCGATGTCGTCGTCGTCTCGTCCGGTGCCGTCGGCGCCGGACTGGCGCCGCTGGGACTGACCAAGCGACCGCGGGATCTCGCGACCAAGCAGGCTGCGGCCAGCGTCGGTCAGTTGGCTCTGGCTCACGCCTGGGGTACGTCGTTCGCCCGTTACGGGCGTACCGTCGGGCAGGTTCTACTCACGGCTGACGACATCGCTCGACGGACGCAGCACCGCAACGCCCAACGGACACTCGATCGTCTACGGGCATTGCACGCGGTGGCGATCGTGAACGAGAACGACACCGTTGCCACCACCGAACTTCGATTCGGTGACAACGATCGGCTGGCTGCACTGGTTGCGCATCTGGTCGGCGCCGACGCGTTGATCCTGTTGTCGGATGTGGACGGACTGTACGACGGGGATCCCCGAAAGGGCGATGCCACACTGATTCCCGAGGTCAACAGTCCCGAGGATCTCGACGGTGTGGTTGCCGGTTCGGGTGGCGCCCTCGGTACCGGAGGCATGGCGTCGAAGCTCTCAGCAGCACGCCTGGCCGCTGATTCCGGCGTGCCGGTTCTGCTCGCGGCAGCATCGGACGCTGCGCAGGCACTCAGTGGTGCCGATGTCGGAACGGCATTTGCGCCCCGGCCGACGCGATTGTCGGCCCGCCGATTCTGGGTTCGTCACGCCGCTGACACATCGGGTGACCTCCACCTCGACGAAGGCGCCGTCCGCGCGGTCGTGTCCAAGCGTCGAAGCCTGCTGTCCGCTGGCATCGTCGGTGTATCCGGTGACTTCCACGCCGGCGACGTCGTGTCCCTGATGGGGCCGGGGGAGAAGCCCGTCGCCCGGGGTGTCGTTGCGTTCGACGCTGCAGAGATCGAGGAGATCCTGGGGCGCTCCACCACCGATCTACCGGCCGACATGCAGCGTCCTGTGGTTCACGCGGACGACTTGGTGGCGCTGTAGCTTTCGTGCTCGACGAGGGCGGAAAGTGCTTCAGCGCAACCGACTTCGAGCTTGAGGTCGGCGAATTCGTCGCCGCGAGTCGTGCCTCGATTGACGATGGCGATCGGCTTCCCGGTCTTGGCGGCATGCCGGACGAAACGCAGGCCGGACATCACGGTCAACGACGACCCGGCTACCAACAGTGCGTCGGATTGGTCGACGAGGCTGTACGCACGGGCGACGCGTTCCTTGGGGACGGATTCGCCGAAGTAGACGATGTCCGGTTTGAGTAAGCCACCGCACACGGCGCAATCCACGACGCGAAAGTGTGCGGTGGATTCGA
Source organism: uncultured Rhodococcus sp. (assembly GCF_963525155.1). Taxonomy (NCBI): domain Bacteria; kingdom Bacillati; phylum Actinomycetota; class Actinomycetes; order Mycobacteriales; family Nocardiaceae; genus Rhodococcus; species uncultured Rhodococcus sp. The sequence continues at coordinate 16,978 of NZ_CAURKP010000056.1, read as the reverse complement.
TCACGGCATCTGCGTCGGGTGCGATTTCGACTCCGGTTGCAGCAGCGACTGTTTCGGCGAATCCAGGATTGGCTTCTTCCAGTCTCTCCGCGAGCGTGGTACGGGAGATCAGCCGCTGGCAGCTCAGGCATCGAACCTGCGCGTAGGTGCCGTGGAGGTCGATGACGTTTCGCGCGCCGGCCTTGGTGTGCAGTAGGTCGACGTTCTGGGTGATCACGCCGACGGCTCGCCCTGTTCGTTCCAGTGCCGCGACGGCCCGGTGGCCCTGGTTGGGGCGGGAGCTGTCCATGTATCGCCAGCCGATGTGGTTGCGCGCCCAGTAGTGCCGCCGAAACGCCGGATCGCCGATGAACTGCTGGAACGTCATCGGATTGCGCGGGGGTGAATCAGGTCCGCGGTAGTCCGGGATTCCGGAGTCGGTGGAGATGCCGGCGCCTGTCAGAACTGCCAGGCGACGGCCGGCCAGGAGCTCGGGGAGGGCGTCGAGGCGGCTGTTGTCGGTAGGCACCGTTCCAGGATAGGCGCGTGTGCGAGACGGAGGCGCGGAGGAAGTCCGAAATGTTCAATAGAACACGTGTGCGATCGCCAATACTCGTACACATGAACACTGTGAACCCGATCCCTGCTGGTTACCGCACGATCACTCCCTACCTTGCGGTGCCGGACGGCCATGCCGCACTCGACTACTACGAACGAGCACTTGGAGCTGAGATAGTCGATGCGATGAACGCACCTGACGGCTCCCTCATGCATGCGGAGATCCGGATCGGCGATTCGATGCTGCAGCTTTCGCAGGAGATGCCGGACTTCGGTCTCAAATCACCGCAGGACGGCTGGGTGCATTCGTCAATCGTCGTCTACATCGAGGACACGGACGAGTTTGTCGCTCGGGCAGTCGCCGAGGGAGGCACGCTGGTCACGGCTGTGGCCGATACATTTTCGGGCGACCGGCATGGAGTGTTTCTCGATCCGTTCGGCCACAGGTGGGCAGTATGCACGAAGGTCGAGGATGTACCTGCCGAAGAGGTCGCTCGCCGGGCGCGGGCGCTCTTCTTTCCGGAGACGCAGTCGCCACAGTAATTTGTGGCAACCGTCGTCCGAGCATTCGAGCTTCGGCGGCGTGCTCAGTATCCGGCTACTGGGTCCACGAGGGCAGCCAGCGCCTCACCCTTCGCGAAGCGGGTCACGTTCTTGGAGACGTGATCCGCGAAGGCGGCGGGGCGAACGCCTGGCGGATTGGAATCGTGGGGTGTGATGATCGCATTCGTCAGATCCCACAGTGGGTGACCGTCCGGGAGGGGTTCGGGATCGGTGACGTCGAGACCGGCGCCGCCGATCTGTTCCGACTCGATGGCCTCGACCAGTGCGTCGGTGTCGACCAGTGATCCGCGCGCGACATTGATCACCCAGGAATGGGGTTGCATCGCCGCCAACTGCGCACGGCCCACGAGGTGACGGGTGGCCGGGGTGGCGGGCGCAGCAATCACGAAGTGATCTGCGCGAGAATAGATTTCATCCATCCTGGATGCGGGGTGCGTCGAGATCGCCCCGGGGACCGGGCTACCGGAACGATTGACTGCGATGCTGTCCGCCCCCTGCGCGGCCAGCATCGGAATCAGCGCGCGGCCGATACCGCCTGCGCCGATGATCGCAACCGTCGAGCCACGAAGGGTGCCGATCTTGGGAAAGAACTCGAACTGACGCCACGTTCGAGCCTCGATGTGTGCAGGCAAGTGGCGAACTCCGGCCAAGAGAAGCATGAGTGCATGCTCGGCCACCGATGCCGAAAACGCACCGGCCGCCGAGGTCCACGTGATTTCTGTGTCCTTCGGAATCACACCGGAGTCGAACCAATCCTCGATTCCCGCCGACGGAAGCTGCACCCACCTGACCGACGCCGGTAACTCCGACGGAAAGGTCTCGGGTGAGCCCGCCCAGATCAGGGCGTCCGCAGTGTCGATCGGACTGATCAGACCACCGCCCCGAAGCACCGCGCTGTCGAGCAGTGCATCGGGGACGGGGCCGATCGCTACGCGTGGAGAGGTGTCAGTCGCCATGACTAGACGCTACGCGGGGACCTCCACCAGTGGGTAGACACCGTTCTCGTCGTGCACCTCACGCCCGGTGACCGGCGGATTGAACACGCACAGCATGCGCATCTGCGTGTCCGGCTCGACGCGGTGACGCTCGTGGCCGTTGAGCAGGTACATCGACCCCGGTGCGAGATCGTATTCCTTGTTGTTGTCGAGGTCGATCAGCTTGCCGGTGCCCTCGACGAGCCAGACAGCCTCGACGTGGTTGGCGTAATGGAACTCGTTGACCGAACCCGCCTTGATGGTGGTCTCGTGGAACGAGAACCCGACGCGGTCGCCGCCGAGGACGATGCGCTTGCTGCGCCAGTTTCCGTCCTCACTCGTGATGTCGCGGTCGGTGTCGGTGATCTCGGTGGTGGTGCGAACGATCATGGGAGAGTCCTTCCTCTAGCTGCAGACCTTGAGTGTCGCCTCGGCCAGGATGGAGAGGCCGTGCTCGAGCTCGTCGTCGGTAATCGTCAGTGCGGGAAGCAGTTTCACAACCTGGTCGGAGGGTCCGGAGGTCTCGGCGAGCAATCCCTCGTCGAATGCCAACTGGCAGACCTTGCCGGCGCGCTCGGGCTGTTCGAAGACGAGGCCCTGAACCAAGCCACGCCCGCGGTGCGAGACCTCGCCGGGGAACTGATCGGAGAGGTTGGCGAAGCATTCGCTGATGCGTGCGCCCTTCTTCAACGTCGTCTTGGTGAGGGCGTCGTCGGACCAGTAGTGGTCGAGTGCCACCTTGGAGGTGACGAACGCCGGGTTGTTGCCGCGGAATGTGCCGTTGTGCTCGCCCGGTCCCCAGACGTCGAGTTCACGCTTGAACAGCGTGAGCGCCATCGGCATTCCGTAGCCGCTGATCGACTTGGACAACGTGACGATGTCGGGAACGATTCCGGCCTCTTCGAAGGAGAAGAACGGGCCGGTACGGCCGCAACCCATCTGGACGTCGTCGACGATCAACAGGATTCCGCGATCCGAGCACAGTGTTGCCAGCGCCCGAAGCCATTCGGGGCGAGCGACATTGACGCCACCTTCACCCTGCACGGTTTCGACGATCACTGCCGCGGGGCGGTTGATTCCACTGCCGGAATCATCGAGAACGCGGGAGAACCACTGGAAGTCCTCGGTGACGCCGTCGAAGTAGTTGTCGAAGGGCATCGGTGTCGTGTGCACGAGGGGGACACCGGCGCCCGCGCGCTTCATCGAGTTACCGGTCACGGAGAGTGCACCAAGTGTCATTCCGTGAAATGCGTTGGTGAAGTTGATGACTGCCGAACGTCCGGTGACCTTGCGAGCCAGCTTCAATGCAGCCTCGACGGTGTTCGATCCGGTCGGGCCGGGGAACTGGACCTTGTAGTCCAGGCCGCGTGGCTCGAGGATGTTGCGCTGAAAGGTCTCGAGGAATTCGCGTTTGGCGACTGTCGACATGTCGAGGCCGTGTGTGATGCCGTCGCTCATGATGTAGTCGACCAGTGCGGATTTGAGCACCGGGTTGTTGTGGCCGTAGTTGAGGGCGCCGGCACCGGCGAAGAAATCGAGGTAGTCGCGCCCGTTCTCGTCACGAATCCAGGATCCGGATGCGCTGGTGAACACTGCGGGCCAGTCACGGCAGTAGCTGCGAACCTCGGACTCGAGGGTTTCAAAAATGCTTGCTTCGTTGATATTCATATCTTCTTTGTTCCTCCGGGGCATGCTGTATGCCGAGCGCGAAGTGCGCTAGGCGCCGATCGTGTAAAGATCTTCGGCTTCGTGTCCATCGGGAAAATCGTTGGGCGAGAACAAGGTCTGCCTGGTTATCGGTACTTCGCGTCGACGTGCGAGCGCGGTGAAGAGTGCGATCGAAGCCTCGTTGTCGGGGCTGATCGTGGTCTCCAGATGTGTAACACCCAGTGGGGCAGTGCGATCCATCAAGTCGGACAGCATGCGGGCAGCAATTGCCTTGCCGCGCTGGTCTTCGTCGACCGCAACTTGCCACACGAACAGGGTTTCCTGCGCGCTGGGACGGGTATAACCGGAAACGAATCCGACTACGCGGCCGTCTACCTCCGCGACGATGGACGTCGCGCTGAAATCCCTGCACCACAACAGGTATGCATAACTCGAATTGAGGTCGAGCACCTTCGAATCACGTGCGATCTCCCAGAGCCGGACTCCGTCATCGATCTGTGGGCTTCTGAACAACACCGCGTCCGGCGCGGTGGTCGGGATAGCTCTCGTATCAACAGGCTTCATCGGTCATCTGAACGTAACAATCATTGCTGTCGAAGTCATGCAGATGTCCGTTTCGGGCCGTGTGGAACCCGTTGCGCCCCAGGTGAGGACATGAATGTGATGGTGCTCACATTATGTAACTTTTGCCGTTGTCGGAGCGACTATTTCGGGCAAAAACTCGCTATTTCGGGCTTGCGAGCGCCAACGGAAGTACAGAGTGAGCACCAGCCTGTCGAAGTGCGCGCGCGGCCATCGTGAAAGTCCAACCCGTATCGGCGATTGCGTCGACAAGAAGTATCGGTCCCTGGTGGATGCTCATGTCCGGGACTTCCCAAACATCGACCAGTCCGGACACGCGGTAGGCGGAGTTCGCTGCCGACACCGGAGGGTGGTCGGGGCGTAAGCGAAGAGTGCCCAGGTCGGTCAATCGCCCGACCTCGGCCAACTTGGCAGCCAGGCTCGACACCAACAAAGGATGCGTTGTGGATTCGAGGGCCATGACACCGGTGGGTCGCTCGGCCCAATTCCAGGCGGCCAGAACGCTGATACACGCGCTGACCACCGCATCGGGTACCTCGGCGTCGGGACCGTCGAAAAGCGCGCGGAGACGTTGACCCCAGCCCAGGTCCGACATCCGTCCGAGAATGCGCCCGGTTTCGGGCCCCTCGGTGATCTTCCCGGACAGCTTGACGCCCAGCTTGCTCAGGCTGGTCGGCCACATCTTGCGCGGCTCCAGGTCGAATCCGGGGCGCTGCAAGCGCGCCCGAGTCTCGTCGAGGGCAGCGGTGTCGACAGTGGTGTCGTAGCGATTGCCTGTGCAGTTGTCACAGCGACCGCACTGTGAGTTCTCCGAGGTCAGACCAGGATCGTCGAGTTGTTCACGCAGGAAGGTCATTCGACACGTCGTGATGCTCTGGTACTCGACCATTGCGGCCTGCTCGGCCTGGCGAGCGTCGTCGAGTCGGCCGTAGCGCTCGGCGTCGTACACCCAGGGTTCGCCGGTGCTGATCCACCCGCCCTTGACGCGTTTGACCGCGCCGTCGACGTCGAGGACTTTGAGGACCATCTCGAGACGCGTGCGATTGAGCTCCACCAGAGGTTCGAGTGCCGGTGTCGACGTAGCCTTTTCGGTGTCGAGGTGTTCGATGACGCTGCGGACCAGGTGCTCGCGGGGGAAGGCGACCGAGGCGAAGTAACTCCAGATCTGCTTGTCCTCGGCGCCAGGCAGGAGGATCACGTCTGCCCTGTCGGTGGAACGACCGGCGCGGCCCACCTGCTGGTAGTACGAGATCGGCGACGACGGTGCGCCGAGGTGGACGACGAACCCGAGATCAGGCTTGTCGAAGCCCATCCCGAGTGCCGAGGTGGCCACCAGAGCCTTGACGCGATTACCCAACAAGTCCTGCTCGAGAGATTCACGTTCAGTGGGATCGGTCTGGCCCGTGTAGGCGGCGACAGTATGGCCGCGCTCGGAGAGCAGGCTTGCGAGGTCGCGCGCGGCCGAAACCGTCAGCGTGTAGATGATGCCCGATCCCGGCAGCGTCTCGAGCATGTCGGCAAGCCAGGCAGCGCGCGCCGTCGCCTCCGGAATGTGGACTACAGAGAGGTGAAGCGACTCGCGTTCGAGCCCGCCGCGAAGGACGAGGGTTTCCTCACCGCCGACGCCGAGTTGGGCGGACACGTCCTCGACGACGCGGTTGTTGGCCGTCGCCGTGGTTGCGAGGACGGGAATGCCCTCGCCGAGTTCGGCGATCAAGGTCCTGATGCGGCGGTAGTCGGGACGGAAGTCGTGGCCCCAGTCGGAAACGCAGTGAGCCTCGTCGACTACGACCAGGCCGGCATCAGCTGCCAGGGCCGGGAGCACCTGATCGCGGAAGTCAGGGTTGTTCAGGCGCTCGGGGCTGACCAGAAGGACGTCGAGATCATTGGCTGCGACGCGGGCATGGATGTCGTCCCATTCGGTGACGTTGCCCGAATTGATGGTTGCGGCGCGCACTCCGGCACGTTCGGCAGAACTGACCTGGTTTCGCATCAGGGCCAACAACGGAGAGACGATGACGGTGGGGCCGTGGCCCGCTGCCCGGAGCAGCTTCGCCGAGATGAAGTAGACCGCAGATTTGCCCCAGCCGGTCCGCTGTACGACGAGCGCGCGTTTGCGCTGCACCACCAGCGCCTCGATGGCCGTCCACTGGTCCTCGCGTAGGCGGGCATCCGGCCCCGCGAGTTCGCGGAGCAGTCGCTCGGCTTCGTCGCGCATGGCTGGGGCAGTGGCGGTGGTCATGGACCCCATGGTGCACGACCCTGCCGACACGTGCGGGCTTCAGGCCTTGGCAACAGGTTCCTGTAGCTCGGTGACCCAGCCGTCGACATCCTCCGGGCACGCCAGCGTCACCTCACGGCTGGGGCCGGCATTGCGGTATCCCGCTGCGTCGATCCATTGAGCCAGTGCCTGATAGGCGGGCAGACAGTTGTCCATCGAACCCTTGTGCATCAGCGAGGCCACGTGCTCTTCGGCCCGCAGGTCCACCACAGCGAACTCGTAGTCGCCCTCGGGATCCGCGTCTACCGGCAGCGCGGCATGCACGACGACGTTCTCGTCGTCACCGGCATCCTCGTAATACGCGACGGCGGGTCCGATCGCGGCGATACCGGCGCGATCCAAACCGGTACAAAGCCGCTCGTACAACCCGCGAACCACCGGGCCGATCGACGACGGATCCATCGTCTTGGCGGTACCGGTCAACTCCGCGACCCGCAGCGCCGGAACGGACTTGATCACAACCTCGTATGCGGACATCTGTCCCTCACTTTCGATGATGCGGAGGCGCGCCTGTACATGCGCCAGTCGCGCGGTGTCTTCCTGGATTCGGGTTTCGAGTTCTGCTCGGCGAAGCGTGAGCATCCCGCGGATCTCGTCGACGGTGACCGCCGACTCCACCACTTGCTGGACCTGGGCCAGAGTCAGGCCCAACTCCTTGAGAGCGACGATGCGGTTGAGCAGCGCCAACTGGCCCGCGGTGTACGAGCGATACCCGGTGGATGCGTCGACCCTCGCGGGTCTGAGCAGACCGATGGCGTCGTAGTGGCGGAGCATGCGCACCGACACACGACCTGCTCTCGCGAAGTCTCCGATGCTCAACATCCTTGCTCGCCCCGTTTCTCTCTCACAAACCCGATACCTACAGGTTTACGACCTCACACGGTGTCAGAGTCAAGCTGTGGGTTCAGGACTTTTTCGATCGCAGCGCGAGTGGGTGACGACACCGACGCGCCGCGGACCGTCGTCGCCAGACTTCCCGCCGTGGCAGCGAACTGCAGGGCGCGGTCCTGGCCCTGCACCCACTCCACGGCGAAGGCGCCGGTGAAAGCATCGCCTGCGCCAGTTGTATCCACGGGTGTCACGGCCGGGGAGTCGGCGTGGATTGTCTCCTCGCCCGACCGGAGATCCGCGCCGCCGGCCCCGAGCGTCGTGACGAGGTATCGGACGCGACCGGTGACCGCGGCCAACTGCTCCGACTCGGTCTGGTTGACGATCAGGATGTCGACAGACTCGATCAGGGCGCCCGGAAGGTCTTGTACCGGCGAAGGATTGAGGATGACAGTTGTTCCGTTGGCACGCGCGTGCCGGGCCGCTGCGGTGACCGTGTCGAGGGGTATTTCGAGTTGGCACAGGAGAACGTCGGCGTGTGCGATCGCGTCGAGGTCTACTTCGGACAACGAGGTGACCGAGGAATTGGCGCCCGGGACGACGATGATGTTGTTCTCCGCGTCCTCGCTCACGGTGATGGCGGCAACGCCGCTCGGGCCGTCGACACTACGAAGCAACGCGGTGTCGACCCCGGCGTCTTGCAGGGTCTCGCGCAATTGGGTGCCGAAACCGTCGTCGCCGACCGCGCCGACGAACGACACGTCCCCACCGGCCTTCGCGGCGGCGATGGCCTGGTTGCTGCCTTTGCCTCCCGCCGCGGTGGCAAAGGCAGTGCCGAGCAGCGTTTCTCCCGGAGCTGGGAATCTGGACACTGACGTGGTCAGATCCATGTTGATACTGCCGACGACGACGATTCGAGGCGTGCTCATACCTCGAGGTTATCGGCCTTCATTCTCTTTCGACGAACCTTGCGGATGATCCGACGTGCTTCCTCGTCGGTGGCGACGGAGGGCGGAGAGCCGTCGAGTGGCTTGCGTGCGGTCTCGGGGATCATCAGGACTGCGATACCGCCGATCACGGCGGCGATCATCATGTACATCGGTGCGACCAAGTTGCTGCCCGTTGCACTTTCGAGGGCGGTGAGCACCAGGGGAGTGGTCCCGCCGAAGATGGAGACCGCGAGGTTGTATCCGATTGCCAAGCCGCCGTACCTGATTCCGGTCGGAAAGAGTGCGGGAAGCACGGACGGGAACACACCGACGAACAGCAGGAGCAAACCGCCGAGAATTGCGAGTCCCAGGAAGACAGTCACGTAGTTGCCGACGCCGATCAGAAGGTAGGCAGGTAGGGACAGGACGAAGAATCCGATGAAACCGCTGAGCAGCAAGGGTTTACGCCCGACTCGGTCCGAGAACTTTCCGACGTAGCTGATTCCCATCATCATCACGATCATGACGATGATCATCAGAACGAGTCCGTGGGATTCGTCGTAACCCAACGTGTTGGTCAGATACGTCGGCATGTAGCTGAGCAGGCCGTAGTGAGCGATGTTGTACGTGGCCACCAGGACGATGCACAGAACAAGCGGACGCCAGTTGTCGACGAGAGTTTCGCGTAGTTTCTTGCCTGTGGATTCATCTGCGAGGGAGCGCTCTTCGGCCTGCTCCATCATCTGGAATGCGGGGGTTTCCTCCAAACGCAGACGGAGGTACAGGCCGATGAGACCCAGAGGGCCGGCAATGAGGAAGGGGATGCGCCAGCCCCACTGGAGTAGGTCCTCGGCACTGACGACGGTCTGGATGATCGTCACGATGCCCGCTGCCGCCACATATCCTGCCAGAGTCCCGAATTCGAGGAAGCTGGCGAAGAAACCGCGGCGCTTGTCCGGTGCGTATTCGGCGACGAACGTACTGGCCCCGCCGTATTCGCCGCCCGTGGAAAAGCCCTGCAACAGGCGTAGGAGTACCAGCAGGATCGGGGCGGCGATACCGATGGATTCGTAGCTCGGGATGAGGCCGATGGCGAAGGTGCTGCCCGCCATCAGAATGATGGTGGTGGCCAGGACTTTCTTGCGTCCGATGCGGTCACCGAGTGGACCGAAGAACAATCCGCCGAGAGGGCGGACGATGAAGGCAGCCGCAAAAATTGCAAACGTCGAGAGGAGTTGAGCGCTGCCGCTCGCGTCCGGGAAGAACACTTTTCCTATAGTGGTAGCTAGATATGCGTAAACGCCGAAATCGAACCACTCCATGGCATTTCCGAGCATCGTTGCCTTGACAGCGCGCTTGACGGACGCATTGTCGGTGACGCAGACATCGGGTGATTCGGCCACTTCGAGAGCGCTGATCGAGTTCTCTGGTGTAGTCATGACATGCGCTCCCCAGCGCAATCATCGAACCGAGCGGGGCACGTACCTGATGCACGCATCTTTTCGTTGCCCACTCGCCGATGAGCCGGTCGGGAAATCGAGCGTCCGCGTGCCCTGTGGCTCGTTGCGACCCCCGTCGCACGGCTCTGGCCCGCGGCAGTGTCCGGAGCCCACAGGGCTCCGGACTACCGGCAAGTAAGACGCTTACGCTATCAAAGTTGTGCGCGGGAGCCGATTTTCGGGCTAGAAGGCGCGGGCGTACTGCGACGGGATATGCGGTCCTACCTCGGCGTTCAGTTCACGGGCCGCCCGGCGCGCCCAGTAGGGATCACGCAACAGTTCGCGGCCGAGGAGCACCGCCACTGCGCTTCCGTCTTCGACGATCTTCTCGGCCTGTTCGGGTTCGGTGATGAGGCCGACGGCGGCGGCCGGTAGCAGGCTCTCGTTCTGCAGGCGACGGGCGAACGGAACCTGGTATCCCGGCTCCACCGGAATCTTGGCCGCCGGTGAATTACCGCCGGTGGACACGTCGACGAGATCGACGCCGTAGTCGGAGAGGATGTTGGCGAGGGCAACGGTCTGATCCGCGGTCCAGCTGTCGACCTCGAGCCCACGCTCTTCCGTCAGCCAATCGGTCGCCGAGACCCGGACGAAGAGCGGTAGCTCGGCCGGCCACACCTCGCGGACTGCGCTCAGGATTTCGAGGAGCAATCGGATGCGGTTCTCGAAGCTGCCTCCGTAGCGGTCCGTTCGCTTGTTGCTCTCGGGGGAGAGGAACTGATGGATCAGGTATCCGTGGGCCGCGTGAATTTCCACGACCTTGAATTCGGCCTTCAATGCGCGGGTAGCCGCCGCTGCGAAGTCCGCGACGACCTTCTCGATGCCCTCCGTGGTGAGCTCGACCGGATCGGCAAGGTGACCGAACGGAACCGCGCTCGGGGCAACCGTCTGCCACGAGAGTCGGTCGTCGGCGGGCAGACTCTTGCCGCCGCGCCACGGAACCTGCGTCGACGCTTTGCGTCCGGCGTGGGCCAGCTGAATTCCGGGCACTGCGCCGAAGTACGCGAGTTGCGCGTTGATCTCGGCGAAGGCTTGCGCCTGCGTGTCGTTCCAGATCCCCAGATCAGCTGCCGATATGCGGCCTTCGGGATTGACGGCCGTCGCCTCGGTGAGAATCAGGCCGGTGCCGCCGATTGCACGGCTCACCAGATGCGTGCGATGCCACTCGTTGGGCACTCCGACCTGGTCGCCGATGACGTCAGCGGAGTACTGGCACATCGGTGCCATCCAGACGCGGTTCGGGATGGTGACGCCGCGCAGGGTCAAAGGCTCGAACAACACACTCACGGATGGCTCCTGACTCGAAGAAGAAGGTCGGTGGGTGCAACAGTGTCGCGCGCCGGAATTGTTCCCCGGCGGTCCGCCGAAGTGTTCGCAGGCGGTCCGCCGAAATGTTCGCAGGCGGTCCGCCGGAATGTTCGCAGGCGGTCCGCCGGAATGGTCCCGGGTGGTCACAGCCTCGTTCCGCCGAGCAGGCCGTCACGGTGGGTGGTTAATGTGTATTCATGACCGCTGTGACTTCCAACGCAGAAACCGTCGACTCGAACGCGTCCGACACCAAGTCCGTCGTGCACGACGCCGCACGCCGAGCCCGTAAGGCTTCGCGCGTCCTGGCTCTGCTGACCACCGCGCAGAAGGATGCTGCGCTCAACGCCGCAGCCGACGCGGTACTCGCGGCAAGTGATCGGATTCTCGCGGCCAACGCTCTCGATATCGACACCGCGAAGGCGGGCGGCACCGAGGAATCGCTGCTCGACCGTCTTCGTCTGACCGCTGACCGCATCGAGGGCATCGCGTCGGGTTTGCGTCAGGTTGCCGGACTACCCGATCCGATCGGCGAAGTTCTTCGCGGCTCCACTCTGCCTAACGGTTTGGAACTACGGCAGCAGCGCGTTCCGCTCGGTGTCGTCGGCATGGTGTACGAGGCTCGTCCCAACGTGACCGTCGATGCCTTCGGGCTCACCCTCAAATCGGGAAATGCTGCGCTGCTTCGTGGTTCGTCCTCGGCGGTCAAGTCCAACGAAGCGTTGGTGGCGGCTCTGCGTGCGTCGTTGGTTGATCAGGGACTGCCCGAGGATTCCGTTCAACTACTGCCGAGTGCGGATCGCTCCACGGTCACTCATTTGATTCAGGCCCGTGGCCTCGTCGACGTCGTCATCCCGCGCGGCGGTGCCGGCTTGATCAGCGCCGTCGTGCGTGATGCCACCGTGCCCACCATCGAGACCGGTGTCGGTAACTGCCACGTCTATGTTCACTCGGCCGCCGATCTACTGATGGCCGAGAAGATTCTTCTCAACTCCAAAACCCGTCGGCCCAGTGTGTGCAACACGGCAGAGACGGTGCTGGTCGACGCCGCTATTGCCGAGACGGCCGTGCCGAAGCTGCTCCAAGCGCTCCAGATGCACGACGTCGTCGTGCACGGTGATCTGCCGGGACTGGTTCCCGCGACCGAGGACGACTGGTCGAAGGAATACCTCACCCTCGACGTCGCCCTCAAGGTCGTCAAGGACTTGGACGCTGCCGTCGAGCACATCGACCAGTACGGAACCGGCCACACCGAAGCCATCGTGACGTCCGATCTCTCGGCTGCCCGCGAGTTCACCGCTCGAGTCGACGCTGCGGCAGTGATGGTCAATGCGTCGACTGCCTTCACCGACGGTGAGCAGTTCGGGTTCGGCGCCGAGATCGGCATCTCCACCCAGAAACTGCACGCGCGTGGCCCCATGGGGCTGCCGGAACTGACGTCCACCAAGTGGATCGTCTGGGGCGACGGGCACACCCGACCCGCCTGAAAAGTTCACCAGACTTGCCCCACCTCTCAAGGAGTTAACCGTGGACCGAGCACTTCCCGACACGACGCCGTTCTTCTCGACCGTCGACGACGTGATCGAACGGCTGGCCGAAACCGGCTATCTGTCCGACAAGGCCACCGCGACGGCAGTCTTCCTGGCCGATCGTCTGGGCAAGCCGCTGCTCATCGAGGGCCCGGCCGGTGTCGGAAAGACGGAACTCGCCCGCGCAGTCGCCCAGACCACGGGCGCAGAACTGGTGCGTCTGCAGTGCTACGAGGGTGTCGACGAGGCTCGCGCACTCTACGAGTGGAACCACGCGAAGCAGATTCTTCGGATTCAGTCGGGCGGGGCGAGCGGAGCGAGGGGTGATGTCGCGGTCGACCACAGCTGGGACTCGACGAAGGCGGATGTCTTCTCGGAGGAGTTCCTGCTCGCACGTCCACTGCTCAAGGCCATTCGCCGCGAGGACCCGACGGTGCTGTTGATCGACGAGACGGACAAGGCAGACGTCGAGATCGAAGGTCTGCTCCTCGAAGTGCTCAGCGACTTCGCGGTCACGATCCCCGAGCTCGGAACGATCACCGCCACCCGCAAGCCGTTCACGGTGTTGACCTCGAATGCCACTCGTGAACTCTCGGAGGCTCTGAAGCGTCGTTGCCTCTTCCTGCATCTCGATTTCCCGGACGCCGACCTCGAGCGTCGCATCCTCGCAAGCCGTGTGCCGGAGCTTCCTGAAGCGATTGCCGAGCAGTTGGTCAACACCATTCGTGTTCTTCGCGGAATGCAGCTCAAGAAGGTCCCTTCGGTATCCGAGACCATCGACTGGGGACGCACCCTTCTTGCTCTGGGCATGGACACTCTCGACGACGATGCCGTTCGCGCCACGCTCGGCGTGATCCTCAAGCACCAGTCGGACCAGGTGCGTGCCGCCGCTGAACTTCGGCTGAACTGAGGTCTGACATGGCTCCCGCAGGATCGACGTCGCCGCTCTCACCTGGCGGCCTGGCAGCGCCGCACGGGATTCCCGGTCACCTCGTCGATTTTGTCGAGGCTCTGCGACGACGCGGAATCATGGTCGGCCCGTCCGAGACAGTCGACGCCGGTCAGGTCATGTCTGTTCTCGACCTGCTCGATCGTGAAGCGCTTCGTGAAGGGCTGGCATGCTCGCTCCTGCGCAGGCCGACCCACCGGGCGACGTTCGACGCCGTCTTCGACCTGTGGTTCCCCAAGGCGATCGGTGACCGTGCGGTCGGCGACGTCGACGTCACACTGCCGCGCAAGCCAGACGGCTCGATCGACCTGCAGGCATTGCGTGAGCTGATCGCCGAACTGCTGACAGACGGCAGTGACGAGGCGATGGAGATGACCGAACTCCTGACCGCCGCGATGGTCGAGGAACTCGGGCAGTACCAGTCGAGTAACGGCCCGTCGTTCTCCGCCTATCAGGCGCTGCGTGACGTCGCCCCGGAGACGTTGCTCAACAAGATCCTGCAGGGCCTGCTCGGCAACCAGGAGGGTTCCGGGTCAGAGGGCAAGGACAACTCCGACTATCAATCCGAGGTCGCCAAGCGCACGGCAGCGCAGCGCATCGCGGACTTCCGCAAGATGGTCGAGAAGGAAACGCGTCGACGCACAGCCGAGAATCTGGGTAAGGAGCGGGTTGCCACGTACGGCGTTCCGAAACTCGCCGAGGAAGTCGACTTCTTGCGAGCGTCCGATGCCGAACTCACCACGCTGAAGAAGAACGTCGCACCCCTGGCTCGCTTGTTGGCCAGTCGTCTCGCCGTGCGTCGTAGCCGCTCTCGCGCGGGTTCGATCGACCTACGTCGTACGTTGCGCAAGTCCATGTCGACGGGCGGAGTGCCGATCGATCTGGTGCAGCGCAAGCCGAAGCGGGCGCGGCCCGAACTTGTGGTGATGTGCGACGTGTCCGGCTCGGTGGCGGGGTTCAGCCATTTCACTCTGCTGCTCGTGAACGCTTTGCGTGAGCAGTTCTCGCGCGTGCGGGTGTTCGCGTTCATCGACACGACCGACGAGGTCACGCGGTTCTTCGACTCGAACGCAGACCTCGGATCAGCGATGTCACGGATGGTGCGTGAGGCCGAACTGATCACCTACGACGGCCACTCAGACTACGGACACGCCTTCGGAGTGTTCCAGGAGAAGTTCGCGCAGTCGATCACCAGTCGCACGTCGCTACTGGTACTCGGCGACGGTCGCAACAACTACCGCGATCCCAACCTTCAGTCGCTGTCGCAGATGGTGGCAGTAGCCAAGCACGCGCACTGGCTCAACCCCGAGCCGAAGGGGCAATGGGGAACGGGTGACTCCGCGGCGAAGGTCTACAACGAGGTCATCAGCATGCACGAGTGCCGCTCGGCCCAGCAGCTTGCCGACGTCGTGTCCCGTCTGCTGCCGGTCTGACCCGTAAGCTCGACACTCGTGCAGAAGGGACTATCGGTGGAACGTGCTCGACGCCTAGGAGTGATGGGTGGCACCTTCGACCCCATTCACCATGGCCACCTCGTTGCGGCCAGTGAGGTCGCCGACCGGTTCGGACTCGACGAAGTGATCTTCGTCCCCACCGGACGGCCTTGGCAGAAGCAGGGGAAGGGCGTCAGTCCTGCCGAGGACCGGTACCTCATGACGGTCATCGCCACCGCCTCCAACCCGCGGTTTTCCGTCTCTCGGGTCGACGTCGACCGTGAAAAAGTGACGTACACCGTGGACACGCTGCGAGACCTCCGGGCCTACCACCCTGACGCCGAACTCTTCTTCATCACCGGTGCCGATGCGCTGGCCAGCATCCTTTCCTGGCAAGATTGGGAAGAGTTGTTCGCATTGGCGAAGTTCGTCGGGGTATCGCGACCGGGTTTCGATCTCAATGCAGAGCACCTGGCCGGTCACCTCGACACCATGCCCGCCGACGCGGTCACGTTGATAGAGATTCCGGCACTTGCCATTTCGTCGACCGAATGTCGGCGTCGGGCAAGTGAAGACCGCCCCGTCTGGTACCTGGTGCCGGACGGAGTGGTGCAGTACATCTCGAAGCGGAACCTGTATCGACCTGTCGACGCGGAGCGCCGCGACGGAGCTACAACGATGTCGGAGCCCGCACCGGGGAAGTCGGAAGCCGTCCCGGGCGCCGAATCGAGCTAGCCGAGAACAACAAGTACTTTCTGAAGACGAAACTGGAGAACATCGAGTGAGCGCAAACACCGAAGCCATCGACATGGCACGCATCGCGGCCTTGGCAGCCGACGAGAAGCTGGCCACCGAAGTGGTGGTGCTCGATGTGTCCGAACAGCTGGTCATCACGGACTGCTTCGTCATCGCATCTGCGACGAACGAGCGTCAGGTCAACTCGATTGTCGAGAACATCGAAGACCGTCTCCGCGAAGCGGGACACAAGCCGGTCCGCCGTGAAGGCACCCGCGAGGGCCGCTGGGCACTGCTCGACTACGCAGACATCGTCGTCCACGTCCAGCATGACGAGGAGCGCAACTTCTACGCTCTCGATCGTCTGTGGAAGGACTGCCCGACGGTCGAGGTCGAAGGCCTCGGACAGAACCGTCCCGGCCCCGCCGACGCCAACACGGTGTTCGAGACCGACACGGTTTCCGAGCCGGACGCGCAGGATCCCTCGCTGTGACTTCGTCGGCGCCCAGTGCGGCGTCGAACCCTGTCCGCCGGCTCATCCTGCTGCGTCACGGACAGACCGAATACAACGCCGACTCTCGGATGCAGGGGCAACTCGACACCGACCTGTCGGAGTTGGGACGCACGCAGGCCAAGAGTGCAGGTCCGGTGATCGCCGATCGCAGGCCGTTGACGATCGTGTCCTCGGATCTGCGTCGGGCGTACTTCACGGCCGTCGCTGTCGGCGATGCCGCCGGACTTCCGGTCCTCACCGACACGCGTCTGCGTGAGACACACCTGGGGGAATGGCAGGGCCTGACTCATCATGACGTCGACGAGCGCACTCCCGGTGTGCGATCTGCGTGGCGAGCGGATGCCACGTTGGCGCCGCCCGGCGGCGAAAGCCGAATCGACGTCGCGAATCGCAGCCTGCCCGTAGTTCACGAATTGCTCGACACGCACCCGGACTGGGCCGAGCGGCCCGTGGTTCTGGTGGCGCACGGAGGCTTGATCGCGGCACTGACAGCGGCATTGCTCGACCTACCCATCGATCGCTGGGCCGTCCTCGGCGGATTGGGAAACACCAGTTGGGTGCAACTCAGTGGACATGGTGACGTCAAGTCGATCGAGTGGCGACTCGACGTATGGAATGCTTCTGCGAGTGTCGCAAATGACGTCCTCTGAA
>NZ_CAURKP010000055.1:0-30138 GCF_963525155.1 uncultured Rhodococcus sp. | reverse complement strand
GGTCAGAGCGCGGATGTGGATAACATTGTGGTGCAGGATGTGTGCCCCGACAACCACGGTGGACACATGTTCATGACCTACAACCCGACGGTGATTGACCTGGTGCTCTCAGAACTCGGTGCGGTTTCCCGCGACCGCGTGCGCTGTGCCCCCGTCCCGCTGGGGTATTCCATGCCGGACGTCATGCTTTTCGACGCTCCGCGCAAGCTGCTGGGTGGCACGGACAGACCCACTCCGGTGGATCTTTCTACTATGTGATAGATATAACAGCGTTGCTACTGGGGTGACATGACGCGCGCCCCACCAGCGAAAAACTAGTGGATGACAGAAAACCCGTGTCGGTGCGTGCGTTCCCGCAGGCCCGCTTGACTTGCATGAGGCAAGAAGGAAACGAAAAATATAAATCGGCCCCAAACTGTTGAACCGAGCTTTTTAAACCAAGCTTTTTAAACCTAGCCGCACGCAGGAACATCCCGGTGGGTGTGCGAGGAGATTGGAAAAATAACATGTCCGTTGATGAACAGGTGTCCAGCTACTACGACATGCTGCTGAAGCGCAACGCTGGCGAACCCGAATTTCACCAGGCCGTCGCAGAAGTACTCGACTCCCTCAAAATTGTCTTGAACAAAGACCCGCACTACGCCGACTACGGTCTCATCCAGCGTCTGTGCGAACCGGAACGCCAGTTGATCTTCCGCGTTCCGTGGGTTGACGACAACGGCGATGTCCAGGTCAACCGCGGCTTCCGCGTCCAGTTCAACTCCGCGCTCGGCCCCTACAAGGGCGGCCTGCGCTTCCACCCCAGCGTCAACCTGGGCATCGTGAAGTTCCTCGGCTTCGAGCAGATCTTCAAGAACTCACTCACCGGCCTGCCCATCGGCGGCGGCAAGGGTGGCTCGGACTTCGATCCCAAGGGCCGCTCCGACGCAGAGGTCATGCGCTTCTGTCAGTCCTTCATGACCGAACTGCAGCGTCACATCGGTGAATACACCGACGTTCCGGCCGGCGACATCGGCGTCGGCGGTCGCGAGATCGGCTACCTGTTCGGTCAGTACAAGCGGCTGACCAACACGTACGAGTCGGGCGTCCTCACCGGCAAGGGCATCACCTGGGGCGGATCGCAGGTTCGCACCGAGGCCACCGGCTACGGCGTCGCGTACTTCGTCGCCGAAATGCTCAAGGCAAAGGGTGAAGGCCTCGAAGGCAAGAACGTCGTGATCTCCGGATCCGGCAATGTCGCCATCTACGCAATCCAGAAGATCCACCAGCTCGGCGGCGTCGCGATCGCCTGCTCGGATTCCTCGGGATACATCGTGGACAAAAAGGGCATTGATCTCGACCTCCTCAAGGAGATCAAGGAAGTTCGCCGCGGCCGCATCAGCGAGTACGCCGACGCAGTTCCGCATGCCGAGTTCATCGCCGACGGTTCCATCTGGGACGTGCCGTGCGACGTCGCACTCCCCTGCGCGACTCAGAACGAGCTCGACGAAGATGCCGCAAAGACCTTGATCGCCAACGGCGTTCAGGCCGTTGCCGAAGGCGCGAACATGCCCACCACCCCCGGTGGCATCCAGCTCTTCCGTGACGCGAACGTAGCCTTCGCACCCGGCAAGGCGGCCAACGCCGGTGGCGTTGCAACCTCCGCTCTCGAAATGCAGCAGAATGCTTCGCGTGATTCCTGGAGCTTCGAGTACACCGACGAGCGTCTCGCCGGAATCATGCGCGGCATCCACAAGCGCACCATCAACACCGCTGCCGAATACGGAAAGCCCGGCGACTACGTGCACGGCGCGAACATTGCCGGCTTCGTGAAGGTGGCCGACGCCATGATTTCACTGGGCGTCATCTAGAGATTTCCGCACCACAGACAGCAGTACAAAAAGGGTGATTTCACCCTGAACCGGTTCCCGTACATCGGACTGGTCGAATCAATACCTAGGCCGCGAGGGCCCTGGGTCCGCGAGGACCCAGGGCCCTCGAGCTTGATCTGAGCAAATCGCCCGCGACGAGCACCGTAGGCGCGGCAATGATCCCAGACGGAACTCGTGGTGTCCTCCGAAACCGTTTTCCGCTCTGACGTCGAAAAACACCGTAAGTGGACGATTGTTTAGGTCCGCAGCGCGTGGGGCATATGGACTTATCTTCACATTTGTCCATTTCACAGTTGGACGATCGTTCATGTGGTAGAAATCACAACGCCTGGCGCAATTCGATCCGCAAATTTCAGCGGCGAGTATGCCCCCGAACAAGGCCTCAGCGTGTACCCCGCTTCGTAACGCGCCGAGCCTCCGGGTGCCTGTGCCAGGCGACGCACCTGTCTAGAGGAGGCCACCCATGTCCCCAGCGCTGCTGAACAACCCGGGACCGCTCATGTTGGGAGGCAAGCCCGCCTCCACAGCGGTCAACGACGTCATCCCACTGGCAAGCGATCTCGTAGATCACCTGTCCCGTGCCAACCCGACGTTGACTTCCCTCCAAACGGAGGCAGTACGTCGGGAACTGATTGCGGTGATCGTGCAGGGGCTCCAAGTGGGGATCCAGCTATTGGATCACCGCAAACTTCCCACCGACCAAGAGTTGGACGGCATTCACACGATGACCGTCCAACAAGCATTGAAAGGCGTGCCACTCAGCGCGATCCTCAACTTGACCAACGAGGGCATCAGCACTTTTCGCACCCTCATCCTCAGCCGGGCCGACGCCGAGGACTCCGCCAATCTCGGGGATCTCAACGAGTTCTTGTTCGCACTCGCGCAGCGGCTTCACTCGTTCATCTCGATCAGCTATCTCTCGGCTCTCCCAGCCGGTTCCCAACTCGGGGAATACTCCGCCGGCGCTCTCGTGAAAGCCATGCTGGACGGCGACGATCCCACCCAGCTTGCGTTGCAGATGGGCGTTGAACTCGCACCCCGCTATCTCGTCCTGCGGCTCCTGGTGAACCTGCCGCCCATCCGCCCGGGAGCACGCAACGGCAACCACCAGCGCATACAGGCCTACCGTGACCTCTCCGTCGCTCAATCGAAAATCGCGGCCCACTTCGGGTCGGCGCTGCTCGAAGCTCCTGCACCGCAACGTGGTCTGGTCCTGATCGAGGGCACACCCGACTGGGGAACAGTGTGCGAGGTCATCCAACGTGCACGCGCAACGGTCGGGGTGGAGATCACAGCAATCGCCGAGAACGCCGCGGTACGAGATATCGCCGCCGCCCAAGCAACCACTCACGAATTGGCGCAACTCGTGCGGCGCCTGAGACTGCCGGCGCGGTCCTACCGAATGGAAGACCTCGCGCTCGAGTATCAACTCACTCGGGGTGGCGCAGGCCGCGACAGCTTGATCAATCTTCTCAAGCCACTCGACGGCAATCCGGAACTGCTACAGACATTGTCCATACATCTCGCCAACGGCCAGCATCGTCAGCGCACCGCGTCGGCGCTCGGCCTGCACACCAACACCGTCGACAATCGAATCAAGCGCATCGCAACCCTGACCGGATTGGATCCGGCCCTGCCCTCTGAACTGCTCAAACTGCGCGCTGCCATGATCTCGCTGACCTTCGCAAGCACTGATGTGGACAATCGTCCAGCGAAAATGTGAACACTCACATCCTCGCTATTAGCTGTCCACGTGTGGCGCCTGGACCCCACTTTTCCGCTCCGAACCGGGCTATAAAAGTGTGGTGCGAATCACCGCGCAAACCAGTAACAATTAAGGGGAAACACATGATCAACGGCCAGGATAACGCTCTCCTCGGTGCCTTCTTCGACACCATCCTGCAGCTCTTCAACGCGGGCAGCACCGGCACGGGCTCGACGGATGGCGGCGGCGTCTCCTAGGACGAATCTCGGGCCCTGTGCGAGAGAATTTCTCGCGCAGGGCCCGCTCCAAGCCGCCTGACACTGTGATGGCGGTGACCACGGTGACCACCACGTCGCCACCGCTGAAACCAGGAGCAAGCACATGATCGCCGCACCAACCACAGGCGCTTTGGCCGTCGTCTTGAACACCGTCCTACAGATGTTCAACGCCGGCAGCAGTTTCCTCTACACCGACAACTCTCCGATTGGCGGCGGCGGCGAAACTCCCACGACGCCTGCTCCCTGATCGACTTACCCGCTCGCATCACACAGTCGCGGCACAGACAGGAACCACCGTGATAAACCAGCACACCCTGGGCAGCCTGGTCATCGACTTCGGCTCACTCTCCCGAGCACTCGGGTTCGGCAACGGCTCCATCGTGTCGCTCGGCAGCACCGGAAGTGGCTGAAAAAGCCCGCCTGACCACGTCGACGATCCCGTCGCCGCTCACCTTCTCACCACATCTCGAAACAGAAAGCAGGTCCCCCTGTGCCTACAATTCCGCTCACCGGCGACCCCATCGTCATCAACATCATCGTCCAGCTACTGAGCGCGGGCAGCAGCAATGCACTCGCACTGGGCGGAGTCGGTAGCAGCGGTCTCGGTAGCACCGGGCTCGGCAGCTTCGACTCGGCGAGCCTCGGCAGCGCTGCTTAGGACCTCACTTGTGATCGGTGTTCGATCCGCGTCTTCGGCCGCCGAAACAGTCCACGAAACCCACGTTGCCCTCCGTCATCTGTGACGGAGGGCAACGTGGTCGTTCAGGCGAAACGGCTCGCGGTTGCGCGATCAGGCCGTCCGCCGCGGTGAATCAACGCCAGTCTTCAGGTGGATCGCTGTCGTCGTGCTCGATGGTCACGGACTCCGAACGATCGTCAGCTGCAGCCTTTTTCGCTGCTTCACGCATCTCGATTCCGTCGGACACCCAGTCGCCGATCTCGCGCGTCACGTCTCGAACGGCCCCGGCGATGATCATCGCGATCGAGCCCACGTGGTTGGCTGCACTTTCGGTCAGTTCCTGGACCGTGTCCTTGCGGCGTTCGAATTTCCCGACCATCAGTGTGTGCCTCTCAGGCTGCAGTTCGCTGGCGCTCGACGATAACACCGGGAGGGGTCGTCGACTTGACCAAACCGGGCGGAAGAGCGAGCTTGAAGATCTTGCCCCATACCGAACCGATCTGCTTGAAGAACCCACCGGTGTTGTACGGCAAACCGTACTTCCCACACAATTCTTTCACCTGGGGAGCGAGTTCCGGATAACGATGCGCAGGCAGGTCCGGGAACAGGTGGTGCTCAATCTGGTGCGAGAGGTTGCCGGACATGATGTGGAAGAGCGGGCTTCCCTCGATGTTGGCGCTGCCGAGCATCTGACGCACGTACCACTGCCCGCGAGTCTCGTCGGCCGTCTCGTCCTCGGTGAAACTCTGGACACCGGTGGGGAAATGGCCACAGAAGATGATCGAGTACGTCCACACGTTCCGGACCAGGTTGGCGGTGACATTCCCCGCGAGAGTGGTCACGAACAGCGGCCCCGTGAGAACCGGGAAGATGACGTAGTCCTTGAGGACCTGCTTGCCCGCCTTGTTCCACCAGCCCTTCAGAAGCGGCTTGACGTCGTGCCACTTGCGTTTGCCCTGGATGACGTTCTCGATCTCGAGGTCGTGCATCATCACGCCCCACTCGAAGAGCATCATCAAGGCAAAGGCCCAGACCGGATTACCGAGGTAATAGGGGTTCCACTTCTGCGCGTCGTCGATACGCAGGATGCCGTATCCGATGTCGCGGTCTTTGCCGAGAATATTGGTGTACGTGTGATGCATGTAGTTGTGCGAGTGACGCCACTGGTCGGCCGGGCACACCGTATCCCATTCGAAGACTTCGGAATTGAGCCCTGGTTCACGCATCCAGTCGTACTGACCGTGCATGACGTTGTGGCCGATCTCCATGTTGTCGAGGATCTTGGACACGCTCAATGCACCGACTGCCGCGAGCCACACCGGAGGCAGGAAGCCGAGGTACATCAAGCCGCGACCTGCGACCTCGAACCCGCGCTGAGCCTTGATGATCTTGTAGATGTACTCCCGATCCTCCGCCCCGAGCGAGGCGACGGTGCGATCGCGCAATGCGTCCAACTCGCGGCCGATCTCCTCGACCTGCTCGTACGTCAGGACGACGGGAGCGTCGTCCTTCGCATCGGAACCGTTGCCGAGGAACGGGAGGGTGGGAAGTGAAAGTCCAAACATGTCGGTCTCCAGACAGTCGTGTGGAAAATGGGACTTCAGATGTCGACGGTGACGTCGCCGACGGGAGCACTGACGCACAGCTGGATCTTCTTGTCCGGCTCGTCGTCTGTCTCACCGGTGCGCACGTTTCGGGTACGGCCCGCCTTCTTGACGGAGGTGCAGGAGAAGCAGATTCCCATCCGGCATCCGTACTCGGGATTGAGGCCCGCAGCTTCTGCTTGTTCGAGAAGTGTTTCGCCGGAGTTCTCGGCCGCCACCCCACTTTTGGTGAATGACACCTCGCCGCCGGCCTCCCCCGGCTCGGCCACCGCCGGCGCGAACTCCTCGGTGTTGAGCAAGTGCTCGACGTCGACCTCACGGAACACCTCACGCACTCCCCGCATCAGTCCGGGAGGTCCGCAGAGATAAGCCTGAGCGTCGATCGTGTCCGGATCGGCGATCCAAGGAGCCACCGCGTCGAGGTGCCCGCGATCGAAGAAACCTTCGAGGTCACCTCCACCGCTTTCGGTGTACACGAGTACCAGTTTCACATTCGGGTTCTGCTCGGCGATGGTCTTCAGCGCGCGCGTGTACGCCACGTCGGCATCGGTGTTCGCGTAATGCACGAACACGATCTCGCCCGAGTGCTGCTCCTCCACCAGCGTCCGAAGCATCGACATGACCGGGGTGATTCCACTGCCGCCACTGATCAACAACACCCGACGCGGGCGGTCGACGGGAAGGGAGAACACCCCGTCTGCCTGCGAGAGGCTGACAACGAGCCCGGGCGCTGCGTTGGCGTACAGATACTGCGACACCAAGCCACCCGGATGCGCTTTGACGGTGAGCTCGATCAGCCCGCTGCGCGTAGACGCGCCCCCGGCCGGCGAGTAGCAGCGAGTGTGACGAACACCGTCGATCACCACGCCCAACTGCACGAACTGGCCCGCCTGAAAACCGCGCCACTGGCGCGTCGGGCGCAGCGTGAGAGTGACGGAGTCAGCCGTCGGATGGTCGACGGCGACAACCTGCGCGCGGATGTCACGAACGGTCGCCATCGGGTTGACCAACTCGAGATACCGATCGATCTGATGTGGAGCAGCCATGGCTTCGATCAGTCCCACCAAGGACAGTCCGCGCCGAGGTGTGGACTTCGGTGTCGTGTTCTCAGGAGCAGATGCGATTGTCATGACCCTCCTCGTACTTCGATTGCCGGGTGTATCGATTGCTGGGCTAGCTTCCCCCGACTGCGTGAATTCAGTGTACAAATGTTCACCGAAGATAGTGTGACAGGTGCACACAAGTACATGTCAACAAGAATGTGATCCGAGTTACACGAGTTGCCGAAAGGAGCCGGAATGCCTGTACCTACACTCGACGTCGTGACGAAGGCCGGACCGGTGAACCCAGAGCGCAGGGAACCCGACAACAGGGAGCCGGAAAGTCGTGCCGCAAAGAAGGAACGCACACGCCAAGCACTCCTGGACACTGCCATGGACCTCTCGGCCGATCGCGGCTTCGCCGGAATCAGCCTGCGAGAGGTAGCCAGGGAAGCCGGGATCGTTCCGACGGCGTTCTACCGCCACTTCGCTTCACTGGAGGACGTCGGTGTCGTCCTCGTCGAAGAGAGCATGCGTATGTTGCGCCAGATGCTGCGCGACGCAAGGCGTAATCCCAGCACCAAGGACGCCGCTACGTCCCTGGGCATCCTTGTGCGACAAGTGCATACACACGAGCGACAGTTTCGGTTCCTCTGCCGCGAACGCTACAGCGGCGTCAGTGAGGTACGACGTGCGATAGCCACTGAAATGCGGTTGTTCGTCAGCGAACTGACCATCGACCTCTCCAGAATTGCCGGACTGGAAAGCTGGTCGTCGGACGATCTGGAAATGGCTGCCGACCTGATCGTCTCGACGATGTTCAGTGCTGTCGTCGAACTGCTGGACGCCGGGACCGCCGGGTATCGCGACGAAGCCGCCGTCATCACACGAGCCGAGAAGCAACTGCGAGTCATCATGCTCGGAATGGCCACCTGGAATCCACCTCGAAACTGACCTCGGGTTCACCTTTTCGACGTACGGTGAGAGTCATGTCTTCCACGAGTACATACGAAATCCCCGTTGGCGACCTCACCTTCGACGTACTGATCTCGGGCCCGGACGACGGCATTCCGCTGGTAGCGCTGCACGGCTTCCCGGAGAGCGCCGCATCCTGGGGCAAGGTCACACCGCTGCTCACCGCAGCGGGCTACCGCGTTATCGCACCGAATCAGCGCGGTTACTCCGCCGGCGCACGCCCCGAAGGGGTGGATGCCTACAAGATCGAGCACCTGGTAGCCGACGTCGTCGGATTGCTCGACGCACTCGGCCTGTCCGACGCGCATCTGGTCGGCCACGACTGGGGTTCGGCGGTCGCCTGGCAGGTCGCCGGTCGCCATCCGAACCGGATCCGCAGTCTGACCGCGATCTCGGTCCCCCACCCCACCGCCTTCGGCTGGGCACTCCGCGAGGACGAGGACCAAAAACAACGCTCGTCGTACATCGGACTTCTCCGACAGGAGGGCAAAGCCGAGGAAGTGTTGTCGGAGGACAACTTTCGCCGGCTGCGCGCCATGTTCGACGGCCAGATCGATCCTGAATTCGCCGACGAGCACATTCGTGTCCTGAGCGGGGAGGGCGCGCTGACCGGCGCCTTGAACTGGTACCGCGCGATGACCCGCGACTTCGGCGACATCGATCGCACCACCGTGCCGACCACGTATGTCTGGAGCACCGGCGACACAGCGCTCGGCCGCGCAGGCGCAGAACGCTGTGGTGAATTCGTGGACGCCCCCTACGAGTTCGTCGTGCTCGACGGCGGAAGTCACTGGATTCCGGAAGAGCGAGCCGAAGAGCTGGCCGAGGCGATCCTCGCACGTGCAGGATCCTGATCGCCGCGACGAATTCGGCTCTATGTATGTTGTCATACATAGAGCCGAATTGATTCCATCACCAGGAGTTCTGCGATGACCGAGACCGTTGCACCACCCCATCCTTTCGACGCTGCTGTCGGATTGACGCCACTCACCGCCGGCTTGTCGACCGGCGAGACCAATCCGGCGTACAACAACATGGTCGGGCCATTCGGCGGCGTCACCGCTGCCACGTTGCTCGAATCCGTACTGAAGCACCCCGAACGCCTCGGCGATCCGCTGTCGTTGACCGTCAACTTTGCCGGTCCGATCACCGAGGGCGCCTTCGAGATCTCCGCCCGGCCGGTGCGCACCAACCGCTCGACGCAGCACTGGTCCATCGAACTGTCTCAGGACGGAACCGTCGCCACTACCGCGACGGCAGTGTTCGGTACCAGGCGTGAAACCTGGTCGTCTACCGAGATCACGATGCCGGAAGTTCCGTCGGCCGAAGACGTTACGCTGCTGCCGTTCCCCGAGTTCATCGCCTGGGCACAGAACTACGAGATGCGCTTTGTCGAGGGTGCGATCCCCGACCTGGAGTCGGGCGAGCATCCCGACTCGACAACGACGCTCTGGGTGCGCGATCGGCCGGCTCGCGCTCTCGACTTCACGTCGCTGACCGCACTGTGCGATGTCTTCTTCCCACGAGTCTTCTTGCGCCGAGGCAAGATGGCTCCGGCTGGAACGGTCTCGATGACCATCTACTTCCACGCCGACGCTCAGACGCTGACCGAACAGGCAGACAATTCCGTCCTGGGAACGGCGCGGACCCAACGGTTCGGAAACGGATACTTCGATCAGTCGGCCGAAATTTGGGGCAGTGACGGCGCATTGCTCGCTACGACACACCAGTTGGTCTACTTCAAGGATTGACGGGAAGCGCACTGTCCCCTTCCGGCGCCTTCACCATCGACAATGCGGCAAGACCGACGCCGAGAACCACCAGCAGTCCGATGATGCCGGCACGGTCTGCACCGAAGAGCCATGCGAACAGGCCGAACAGTGTCGGTGCCAAAAACGACACTGCTCGGCCTGTGGTCGCATACAGGCCGAACATCTGACCTTCACGCCCAGGCGGGGTGATGCGCGCCAGGAAGGTTCGTGCCGAAGACTGAGCGGGCCCGACGAAGAGGCAGAGCGCGAGACCGAAGATCCAGAACATCACCGGCCCCGACACCGCGATCAATATCGCGCCGACCACGATCATCGACGCCAGCGAGACGGTGATGACCTGTTTGGGTCCGATCCGATCGTCGAAACGTCCGGCCACCAATGCACCGATTGCGGAAATCACGTTGGCCGCAACACCGAACAACAGCACGTCGGCCGCACTGATTCCGTAGACGTTGACAGCCAGCACGGCTCCGAAGGTGAACACGCCCGCGAGACCGTCACGAAAGAGCGCGCTCGCGATCAGGTACCAGATCGTGCGCCTGTCGACGTTCCAGAGTTCGCGCAGATCGCGCCACAACACCCGATAGGAGTCGAGGAACCCGGCCTTGGACGCTCCCGGATCGACCGCGGGGCTGGGCAACTCGGGAACCTTGAAGAACACCGGAATCGCGAAGACCGCGAACCACACTGCAGCCAGCAGTGCCACCATCCGGATGTTCATGCCGCCGTCCGTGGTCAATCCCAGGAATCCCCGAGTGTCGCCGTCGCCGACGATGAACCCGAAGTAACACAGCAACAGCAGCACGATTCCGCCGAAATATCCCATGGCCCAGCCGAAACCGGAGACTCTACCCAGATTCTCCGGTGTCGACACCTGCCGCATCATGGCGTTGTAGGGAACGCCGGCAAGCTCGAAGATCACCGAACCGATTGCGAGCAGAACCAATCCGAGCCACAGATAGCGGTAGTTGTCCTCGACGAAGTAGAGGCCCGCCATCGAGAGCACGGTGATGCCGGTCAGTATCGCGAGCGAGAGTTTACGTTTACCCGACGCATCGAAACGTTGTCCGGTGATCGGAGCGAGAATCGCGATGAAGAAGCCGGCGATTCCGAGTGCCCAGCTGAGCCACGTAGTTGCCGAAATCGTGCCGGGAAGGTCGTCACCGACCGCGTCGGTGAGATAAACCGAGAAGACGAACGTGAGGATCACTGCGTTGAATGCGGCCGATCCCCAATCCCACAGCCCCCATGCGAACACTTGACTCTTCGTGGCCGCACCGCCGATGCCTGCGGGTGGCTCTGCCTGCGTGCTCGTGGACTCGGCGCTCATACGGCGAAGCCTAACTGCGCGCGGGCGACTCGGCGCCTCTCTCCGAAGTCGACATACAAGACGTTCTATGCACCCGAGTTAGTACGCACTTAGTTGCATACGCACCTGAGTGCATAGATACTTTTTCCATGGCACTCGAACATGCGTTGCTCGTCTCCCTGTCCGAACAGGATGCGTCGGGATACGACCTCACACGCCGGTTCGACAAGTCGATCGGCTTCTTCCACAGCGCGACGCACCAGCAGATCTACCGAGTCCTCAAGCGTATGGACGAGGCGGGCTGGGTGGAGGTGGAGGCCATCGCGCAGGACGGCCGACCGGACAAGAAGATGTACCGCGTCAGCGATGCCGGCCGCGCCGAACTGACCCGATGGATCGCAGAGCCGTCCGAACCGAACCACCTGCGCAACGAGTTGGCCATCAAGATCAGGGCCGCTGCGCACGCCGATCTCCCCGCTCTACGACGCGAAGTCGCTCGCCACCGCGACGGCCACGCCGCCCGCCTCGACGTCTACCGACTCATCGAAAAGCGTGACTTCCCCAATCCAGCAGCGCTTTCCGGCTCTTCACTGCACCAGTACCTCGTACTTCGCGGCGGCATCCGCGTCGAAGAAGGATTCACCGACTGGTGCCAGGAAGTTCTGGACGCATTGCCCACTGGCGAGTACGCCATCGAAGACACCGGCGAGTACGCCACCGAAGACACTGGCGAGTACGCCACGGAAGGACATCTTCAGTCATGACGGATACACAGTTCCCCCGCCTGCTCGAACCGCTCGACCTCGGATTCACGACGCTGAAGAACCGCGTCGTCATGGGATCGATCCACACCGGCCTCGAAGATCGCGCGAAGGACACCGACCGCTTGGCCGAGTACTTCGCCGAACGTGCCCGTGGCGGAGTCGGCTTGATCATCACCGGCGGCTACGCGCCCAACCGCACCGGTTGGCTCTTACCCTTCGGTGCCAAGCTGACCAACCGCATCGAAGCGCGCCGTCACCGCCGGATCACCAAGGCCGTTCACGAAGCGGGTGGAAAGATCGCCATGCAGATCCTGCACGCCGGCCGCTACAGCTACCAGCCGTTCAGTGTCTCCGCGTCGTCGATCAAGGCGCCCATCAATCCGTTCCGTCCGCGCAAGCTGACCGGCCGTGGGGTGCGTTGGCAGATCCGCAACTACGTTCGCTGCGCGCGTCTGGCCAAGTCCGCGGGTTACGACGGCGTCGAAATCATGGGCGGTGAGGGCTACTTCATCAACCAGTTCCTCTGCGAGCGCACGAACAAGCGCACCGACCAGTGGGGCGGCAGTTCCGAGAACCGTCGACGCATGGCAGTCGAAATCGTGCGACGCACACGCAAGGCCGTCGGCCCGAACTTCATCATCGTGTTCCGGTTGTCGATGGCAGACCTGGTCGAGGGCGGTCAGACCTGGGATGAAATCGTCTCGTTGGCAAAGGAAGTCGAAGCTGCCGGCGCCACGATCATCAACACCGACATCGGATGGCACGAGTCACGGGTGCCCACCATCGTCACCTCGGTTCCCCGAGCAGCCTTCGTGGACATCACGAGCAAGCTCGAGAAGCACGTCGACATTCCGGTAGCCGCCTCGAATCGGATCAACATGCCCGAGACTGCCGAAGAGATCCTCAACCGCGGTGACGCGCAGTTGATTTCGATGGCCAGGCCGATGCTCGCCGATCCCGACTGGGTGAACAAGGCAGAACGCGGAGCGTCCGACGAGATCAACACGTGCATTGCCTGCAACCAAGCCTGCCTCGACCACGCCTTCGTTCACAAGCAGGTCTCCTGCCTGCTCAATCCGCGCGCGGGCCGTGAGACCACGTTGATCCTCTCCCCCACCCGGCGGACCAAGAACCTCGCCGTCGTCGGTGCCGGCCCCGCCGGACTTTCCGCAGCACTCAACCTTGCTCAGCGTGGTCATTCGGTCACGTTGTTCGAGGCCTCGGACAAGATCGGCGGGCAATTCGGGATCGCACAGCTCATTCCGGGTAAGGAAGAGTTCGCCGAGACCATTCGCTACTACACCCGCATGCTGGACGTGGCTGGAGTGACGGTCAAGCTCGAAACCCGCGTCGCACCGGCAGATCTCATCGGCTCCTTCGACGAAGTCGTGGTTGCCACCGGCGTGACGCCGCGGGTTCCCAAGATCCCCGGCATCGAGAACCCGAAGGTGCTGACCTACGCCGAGGTCGTCCGAGAGGGCAAGCCCGTCGGCAAGTCCGTCGCCGTCATCGGCGCCGGCGGCATCGGCGTCGACGTGAGCGAATTCCTCACGCACCCCACTTCCCCCACTCTTCATCTCAAGGAGTGGAAGCAGGAATGGGGCGTCACCGAACCCGAAATGGCCCCGGGCGCTCTCACCACTCCGGTACCGGAGCTCTCCGAGCGGGAGGTCTACCTCCTCCAACGCAAGCCAGGACGCATCGGCGCCGGCCTCGCGAAGACCACCGGCTGGGTCCATCGGGCGGCCCTCAAGAACAAGGGCGTCCACGAGCTCTCGGGCGTCAACTACGAGCGCATCGACGACGCCGGCCTGCACATCACCTTCGGTGAGAAGCACGAGAAGCCCCGACTTCTCGAGGTCGACACCATCGTCATCTGCGCCGGGCAGGAGTCGGTTCGCGATCTGGTGGACGAACTGACCGTCGCGGGCGTGGTGACCCACATCATCGGCGGCGCGGATGTCGCTGGAGAACTCGACGCCAAGCGTGCCATCGAACAGGGCACACGACTGGCCGCGAAGATCTGACCGGCTACGCTGACTGATCGTGAGCCTGCCGACACCCACAACCACAGCCCGCGCCGTAGTGACCGGCGCCTCCTCCGGCATCGGAGAGGCACTGGCCGCTGATCTGGCATCACGCGGACACTCCCTGATCCTCGTTGCCCGTCGCGGCGAGGTCATGGAGGTCCTCGCCGAGAAGCTTCGTGCCGCGCACGGCGTCGAGGTGGAGGTCCGTGCATCGGACCTCTCCGACAGCGCGGCGCGTGCCGTTCTGGTCGAGGAACTCGGTGGCCGCGCCATCAGCATCCTGTGCAACAACGCCGGTATCGCCACCTTCGGGCCGATCGCCGAGCTGGACCCGGCATACGAGCGCGACCAGGTCGAGCTCAACGCCGTTGCAGTGCACGATCTCACGCTGGCCGTGCTGCCGGGCATGCTCGCGCGCAAGTCCGGAGCCATCCTGATGGTCGGGTCCGCGGCCGGAAACATGCCGATCCCCAACAACGCGACGTACGCCGCCACCAAGGCGTTCGTGAACACCTTCGCGGAATCGTTGCGAGGTGAACTCAAGGGCACCGGAGTGAACGTCACCCTGCTCGCCCCAGGCCCCGTACGCACCGAAACCCCGGACCCGGCCGAAGCGTCGATCGTCGACAAGCTCGTCCCGGACTTCTTCTGGATCTCGAGCGAGTACACCGCCAAGGTCTCGCTCGACGGCCTGGCCGAGAACAAGATGCGCGTCGTACCGGGCATCTTGAGCAAGGCGATGTCCGTCGCGGGCGGTTACAGCCCGCGTGCCGTCGTTGCGCCGATCGTGGGCACGTTCTACAAGAAGCTCGGCGGCTGATTCACTCAAACTTCTCAGAGCAGGCCATAGCAGACCATATAGTCGGTTAATGGCGATGCGAAGAACACTGGCAGTCGGGGCAATCCTTCTTTTGACCGGAGGGTTGCCCTTACTGCTGCCCACGGCAGCGAATGCATGTTCGTGCGCATCATCGGCTACCCCGGAAGAAGCCGTCAGCGTCTCCAGCACCGTTTTCCTCGGGACTCCGACGGAGAAAACTTCGGACGGGTTCGAGGACACCTACCTGTTCGACGTCAGCCGGGTCTACAAAGGCGATCTGGCATCGGTGACGTCGGTGGGGACACTCGCGAACGGGAACGGTTGTGGCACAAGCTACGTGCTCGGCACCGAGCAGCTGATGTTCGTTTCTGCGCCGTACTACGTCGACGCCGAGCACGAGGGGCACAGCTGCGGGCCGGCTACCGAAACCGGGTTCGACATCCAAGCGGCGGTCGAGTCCGTGTACGGCGCCGGTTACACCCCGAGTGCCGGCGGAACTCCGTCCGTTGGTGTGTCCGCCGACCGATCGACGGTCATCGGCGGAGGCGCCGCGGTGGCATTGCTCGCGGTGCTCGGTTGGTTCGGATGGAGGCGGCGACGGGCACAGTGAGTCCACGGGCACAGTGCCGAGGCCGTCAGAGCCGCGTCAACCTCGTTCGGCGGCGCGTCAAGTAAGCGTCAAGATCCGCCCCACCGGTGATCTTCGGGAGTAGATCTGAAAGTAGCCCGCAACACGGCGGGTCACCTTCAGGAGATCGACGTGACGCTACTCGAAATCTTCCCCTCCCTACGCGGCGCAATGACACCGCGTATGGATCCTGCGTTGTGGCCCATCAGTACTCGCCACGACCACAGCGGGCGTGTCTGCATCGGCGACGTCTCCCTCGAAGAGATCGCGGACCAGTACGGCACACCGACGTACGTCGTCGACGAGGCTGACGTGCGGCACCGCTGCCGCACGTATCGAGAGATCTTCCCCGACTCGGAGATCGTGTACGCCGGCAAGGCACTGATGATTCGAGCGATGGCTACCTGGGTCTCCGACGAGGGACTCGGGGTGGATGTCTGTTCCGCCGGTGAACTCGCCGTCGCGCTTGCCGCGGGCGTGGACCCCCATCGAATCATCCTGCACGGCAATGCCAAATCGGTTTCCGAACTGAGGGCGGCGGTCAACGCGGGTGTCGGCCGGATCGTCCTCGACTCCCCCAGCGAAGCGGTACGGCTCGCGTCGGTGTGCACCCACCGACAGAAGGTGTTGGTCAGAGTCACACCCGGCATCGACATACACGGACACAAGGCAGTGTCCACGGGCATCGTGGACCAAAAGTTCGGCCTACCAGCGTTTTCCGAAGAACTGGAACATACGGTATCCGTCGTCGCCAACGCGACGCACCTGCAGCTCATCGGCCTGCATTGCCATCTCGGCTCCCAGATCACCGATCCCGAATTCTTCCGCCCCGCGATCGAGACGATGATCGCACAGATGGACGACATACGTCGCACGCATCGAATCATCCTCACCGAACTCGATCTCGGCGGTGGCCATGGGATCGCCTACGTGCCGGGAGATGCCCAATTGGATCTGACCCGCCTCGCTCACGTCATCGACGAAACTCTCGACGACGCGTGCACCCGAAACCGCTTCCCTCGCCCCGAAATCGTGCTCGAGCCTGGCCGAGCGATCGCTGCGCGGGCCGGAGTCACGCTCTATCGCGTACAGAACATCAAGTCGATCAGCGGGGGACGAACCTTCGTCTCCGTCGACGGCGGGATGAGCGACAACCCTCGGGTGTCGTTGTACGACAGCCACTACGACGTCGAACTGGTGAACCGACATTCGCGCGCACCGCTCCAGGAAGTCACCGTCGCCGGGCGACACTGCGAATCGGGCGACGAAATTGCCGTCGGAGCCAGGCTTCCCGCCGACCTACATGAAGGTGACCTGTTGGCAGTGCCGTGTACGGGCGCATACCACCACAGCATGGCCTCCACCTACAACAGCGTCGGCCGGCCGCCGGTCGTCGCCGTGCTGGGCGGGATTGCGCGGCCGTTGATCAGGCGCGAATCGATCAACGACCTGCTGGCCCGCGAGGTCGGCATCTGACCTCGCGGGCGCCTGAGCCTCAGCGCCTGCGGCGACTACCGGTGCCGAAGATGTTTCGCGAAATCTCGCGTCCCGCAGCCGAAGCCGCCGAGCGCAGGAAACTCTTGACAGCCGAGTTGCCCAAGATCTGCTCGGCGATGTTGGGGCCCTCCGGCTCGGCCGGCGGCGGTGGCGGCAGATCGGGCAGCGACGGAAGATCCAGGGACTGATCCGCTGTCGGAGCACCGGCCACCTTGGCCGTCAGCTTCTCGTACGCCGACTCGCGGTCGATGGTCTGGCCGTACTTCTGATTCAGGGGACTCGACGACGCGGCCGCCTTGATCGCGTCGTTGCCGATGGTGTCCATCAGCGACCTCGGAGGACGAATCTTGGTCCAGGCCACCGGCGTCGGCGCACCCTTTTCCGAGAGTACGGTCACGATGGCTTCACCGATGCCGAGTGAAGTCAGTGCCTTTTCCAGGTCGTAGTGCTCGGTCTTCGGGTACGTGCGGACGGTCTTGTTGAGGGCTTTCTGATCGTCGGGCGTGAAGGCACGCAGGGCGTGCTGAACCCGCGCACCCAACTGTGACAGCACCGAATTCGGAATGTCGGTCGGAAGTTGCGTGCAGAAGAACACGCCGACGCCCTTGGAACGAATGAGCTTGACCGTCTGTTCGACCTGCTGCAGGAAGGCCTTCGACGCGTCCGCGAACAGAA
Organism: uncultured Rhodococcus sp.; assembly: GCF_963525155.1. NCBI lineage: Bacteria > Bacillati > Actinomycetota > Actinomycetes > Mycobacteriales > Nocardiaceae > Rhodococcus > uncultured Rhodococcus sp. The sequence goes on along the minus strand of NZ_CAURKP010000055.1, from coordinate 12,491 downwards.
GGTGCGCCTCGTCGAAGATGAACACGAGCTTCGGCTTGTCCAGATCTCCCTCTTCGGGCAGCGTCTGGAACAGGTCCGCGAGCACCCACATCAGGAAGGTGGAGAACATTGCCGGGCGCGCCGCCTGGGCACCGAGTTCGAACAGCGTGATCACACCGGCACCGCCGACGACACGCAGCAGATCCTCGGTTTCGAGTTCTGGTTCACCGAAGAAGGTGTCACCACCATCTGCTTCGAGGTTGACCAACGCGCGCAGAATCACTCCCGCCGTCGCCGAGGAAACTCCGCCGATACCCTTCAGATCGGCCTTGCCCTCAGCGCTTGTCAGGTGGGCAATGACCGAACGCAGATCCTTGAGGTCCAGCAGGGCGAGGCCCTGAGTGTCGGCCCAGTGGAAGATCAGCCCGAGTGTCGATTCCTGGGTCTCGTTGAGGCCCAACACTTTACTGAGCAGGATCGGCCCGAAACTGGTGATGGTCGCGCGCACCGGGATACCGATTCCGTCAGTACCCAACGACAAGAACTCGACTGGCATCCCAGCGGGAGTCCACGAATCGTCGCCCGTCTCGACTGCGCGAGACTTCATCTTCTCGCTCGGATCCCCCGCCTTCGACAGACCCGAGAGATCGCCCTTGACGTCGGCCATCACAACCGGCACACCCGCGGCGGACAGCTGCTCGGCGATGCCCTGCAACGTCTTGGTCTTGCCGGTACCCGTCGCACCGGCGATCAGACCGTGACGGTTGATCGTCGCCAACGGAATCCGCACCCGCGCGGTGGGATCTGCCACACCGTCGATCACCACCGAGCCGAGCTCGAGTGCCCGCCCCTCGGATGAATAGCCCGCCGCGATTTCAGCGGCAGCACCCGAGGGCGCCTGAGCAGCGGGGGTGGCTCCGGCCGATGCTTCGGCCTCAGCGGCAGCCGCTTCCTTCTCTGCTTCCTCAGCTGCTGCAGCGGCTTCAGCTGCAATCCGAGCGGCTTCGGCAGCGGCAGCCTTGGCAGCTTTCGCCTTCTCCGCCGGCGTCAGCGGCGCTGCTCCGTCCTTCGGATCCACGGTCATCGAAAAGCCCTCCTCGTTGCAATGCGGCGAAGTTCTTGTCATCACCCGAACGCCGTCTCACACACGTCGAGTTTCCACCGCAGACCTTATCCCGCGCCCGCGCGCACTACTGTGTTCCTGGTGCAGGACAAATTGGTATGGATCGATTGCGAAATGACCGGGCTGCGACTCGAGTCGGACAAACTCATCGAGATTGCGGCTCTGGTGACCGACAGCGACTTGAACATCTTGGGCGAAGGTGTGGACATCGTCATCCACGCCGACGACGACGCGTTGGCTGCAATGCCCGACGTCGTGAAGAAGATGCACGCAAAGTCGGGGCTGACCGAAGAGGTTCGTAAGTCGACGGTCACCCTCGCCGAGGCGGAGAAAGAGGTGCTCGCGTACATCCGCAAGCACGTTCCCGTCGCCGGTACGGCTCCCTTGGCAGGCAATTCAATCGCCACCGACCGCGGATTCATCTCACGGGACATGACGGCACTGGACACATACCTGCACTACCGGATGATCGACGTCAGCTCCATCAAAGAACTCTCCCGCCGCTGGTACCCGCGAATCTACTTCGGCCAGCCCGAAAAAGGTCTCGCCCACCGGGCACTCGCCGACATCAAGGAATCCATCCGCGAACTCAAGTACTACCGCGGCACTGCATTCGTCGCGGCGCCCGGACCGTCGAGCGCGGAGATCGCAGCCGTCGTAGAGGGCTTGGGTCCCGCCTGACCTGCCGATTGGCTTCCTGACCGACTTTCGCGCTAGTATCTCTTTCGTCAAAGCAGCCGGGTCAAACCGGTGGCCGAGGCAATGGTGGGCGTAGTTCAGTTGGTAGAGCACCAGGTTGTGATCCTGGCTGTCGCGGGTTCGAGTCCCGTCGCTCACCCAAGCGGAACCCCCGAAGATGTCGAAAGACATTTTCGGGGGTTCTTTTGGTTTGTGCGCCAGCCCCAATCTCCCCTTCCACAGCCGGGTGAACGTATCGCTCCCCTTCTCTGACGGGGGCAGCGATACGTTCACCCGAAGTGGGTGGGGTGGCGACCGCGACAAATCGCGCGCTCCCGAGCAACCCGTGCCCGGGCCGAGCGAACGTACCTCTCGTCGCCTCAGATAGACCGAAAGCCACTTTCGCTCACATCGGGGTAGCTGGAATTCGCCGCAAATGGCCCAGCCGTCGATCACTCGGGCGACGGTTCCGGCTCCCAGACACCTACGACGGTCCCCTCGCGAACATGTCGCTCGTACGCCGAAACCTTGTCGTGGATGACGTTCAGGTTTTCCTGCATCGCAGCGATCCTGGATCGAATCAACTCCTCATGCGACTGCAAAAGTGAAAGCCGCTCCTTCTCGTTTCCTGGACCTGACCTGACGAGAGCGGCGAATTCGCGGATCGTGGCGATCGGCATACCCGAGTCTCGGAAGCGATTACACAGCTTCAACCAAGCGACATCGCTTTCGGAGTACACCCGACGCCCACCTGCCGAGCGCGCAACCTCGTGAACGAGCAATTCCTCACGTTCGAAGTATCGAAGGGAATCGATACTGATTCCGGTCTGGACAGCGACGTCACCGATTGACAGTTCGCGCATTGCCTGGCGACCTTTCCTTGACCTGGAGTGCACTCCAGATTTTACGGTCGCAGCCATGAATTCCATCCAGCGCAAAATCAACACCGGATACTCCCGAGTCTCCACTGCCGACGACGTACTTGCCGGACAAGATTTAACAGGCACTACGGTTTTGGTCACCGGCGGGTACTCCGGACTCGGATATGAGGTTTCGCAGTCACTTTCTTCGGTCGGCGCGCGAGTTGTAGTTCTTGCCCGCCGACCAGAACAGGCACGGAGCGCGGTGGCCGACCTTCCGGGTATCGAAGTGCGAGCGTGCGACCTGTCGGACCCGAGCAATGTCAGATCGTGTGCGCGAGAAATTCTCGAATCCCGGATCACTCCGGACATCATCATCTGCAATGCGGGGGTCATGGCCTGCCCGGAACTCCGTGTCGGCTCCGGCTGGGAATCACAATTCGCGATCAATCACCTCGGGCACTTTGTACTGGTGAACCTGCTTGTGCCAGCCATGCCCGCAAACGGCTCTCGCGTAGTAGCGGTCTCGTCGGCGGGACATTTTCTGTCGGGAGTGCGTTGGAATGACATACATTTCCGCAACGGTTACGACCGCTGGCTTGCGTACGGTCAAGCCAAGACTGCCAATGCTCTATTCGCTGTACAGCTGGCGAGCTCCGGTGCTTCACGCGGTATCAGTGCGTTCTCCGTCCATCCCGGGAGCATCCTCACTCCCCTTCAACGTCACTTCTCTGCATCGGAGAAACACGATCTCGGATGGACGACGTCGAATGGCGACGCCGTGCCGGGGTTCAAGACTCCCTCCCAGGGCGCCGCTACAACGGTGTGGGCAGCGACGGCACCGATACTCGCCGATCACTCCGGCGCGTACCTCCAGGACTGCAACATCGCGGACGTCGCGCAGACTGATGACATGAGCGTCGGCGGAGTGAAACCTTGGGCTACCGATCCCGCCGACGCACGCAGATTGTGGACACTGTCCGCTGAGATGACCGGAGTGGACGCGTTCGGTCGACGCTGACACCGAGCGAACGTACCTCCCGTCGCCTCAGATAGACCGAGAGGCACTTTCGCTCACAAAAGGTGTGCAGATGCAGAAATGCCCCCAACCGGACGGTCGGGGGCATTTCTGGCGTTCAGCGCTTCAGGAACGCACTCAGACGTCCGCGTTGCCGGTCTTCCAGACGCTCCAGGGGATGTTCCAGTCACCGAGGCCGTCGGTGCCGGAGAGAGTGCCGCCGACGGTGTTCTTGACGACGACGATGTCCCCACGCTTGGTGTTGTCGTAGACCCACTTGGCGTTGGACGGGCTCAGGTTGAGGCAGCCGTGACTTGTGTTGGAGTAGCCCTGCTGCCCGACCGACCACGGCGCCGAGTGGAAGAAGATACCGCTGTAGGACATTCGGGTCGCCCAGTCGACGGGGGTCTTGTAACCCTGCGCCGAGGTGACCGGGACGCCGTACGTGGACGAGTCCATGATCATGTTCGCGAAGCGGTCACCGATGATGTAGACGCCGTTGTCGGTAGGAGTGCTGTCCTTGCCCATGGAGGTGGGCATGGTCATGACAGTCTCACCGTTGACCTGGAAAGTGACCTGCTTGGTGTTGTCGTCCGCCGTGGCGATGACGGCATCACCGATGGTGAAGGAACTCTTGGCGTCTTCCTGCCCGAAGACTCCCTTGCCGAGATTGCGCCCGTACACGTTGACGCTCACGTCGACCTTGGTGCCCGGTGCCCAGTAGTTCTCCGGACGCCAACGGACCTCACGATTGTTGACCCAGTAGAACGCACCTTCGACGGCCGGAGTCGTGGTGACGGTGATCGCGGCTTCGGCAGCCTTGCGATCTGGGATGTTCTCGTCGAACTGCACCGCGATGGGCTGACCGATGCCGACCACGTCACCCTCGTTGGGCAAGACGTACGGCTTGGTGACGTTGCCGGGTGCGCTGGTGGTGAAGGACGTGACCGTCGTACTTGCGCCACCCAATCCGAATGCGCGGGCCTCGATTTTGTACTTGCGGTTGTAGCCGAGTGGCTCGGTGGTGGTCCACGACGCACCGTCGGCAGCAATCGCGCCGGCAACTGCCTTGCCGTCCTGATTGACCATCGTCACGTCGGACAGAGCGCCGTCAGCGACGTTGATCTTGACCGGGTCGCCCGGCGAGAAGCCGACAGCGCCGTCGGCAGCGGTCGAGGTGAGCTTCGGCTTGATGAGTTCGGTGAGCGGATTGGAATCGATCGGCGCCGACCCTTCGGTACTGACGTCCTTGCCGCCCGACGTGCACGCGGTCATCAGAACGAGAGCACCGAGAGACGCCGCGATCATCGCCGCGCCCTTCGACGCTCGACCGTTCCCCCCGCGCACGGACAGACCCCACCTTTGACGACTCATCGTTCGACTCCGCTTCACAATTTCTCCGACTAACTTCCGCGTCACATGCGAATCCCACTTACCGGAAGGCAAGTGGGACTTGCGGTATGACTGCGCTGCACCAATGATGCCAGGCGCGCTCGTTACCAACGGTCATGAAAGGTCACGCCGTCAGTAACGTTCAAGTATCAATCGCTCCGAACCGTCCGTTTTGTTACCGCTTTCAGCGGATTTCCTCCGATCGGACTACAGCGGTGACGCCTCCACCTGGCGATTTGCTCCCGAACCGGCGATTCGGCTAATGTTCTGTCTCGCAAGAGCGAGCGCCTATAGCTCAGTTGGTAGAGCAAGTGACTCTTAATCACTGGGTCCGGGGTTCGAGTCCCTGTGGGCGCACTTGCAAAGGTCCCCACCTTCTTCGGAAGGTGGGGATTTTTCTTTGTGTCGTGGTGAACAGGTTGTGGTGAATAGACTTCACAGTTATCGGAACCACGGCCTGGAGGATTGATGACCGAGCGCGAAACCACACCGGGCAGCGAGCTGGCATTTGCCGGGGTGGCGGGTCAGGCCGCTCTGATCCGGTCCGGAGAAATATCGGCCCGCGAGCTCACCGAGAACACACTTCGCCGTATCGAACGCCTCGATTCGACGCTCAATGCTTTTGTGCGAGTTCTCGCAGACGAAGCGCTCGACGAAGCGACACGTCTCGATCAGCGCCAGGCCGACGGCCACAGCCTGGGCCCACTGCACGGAGTTCCGATCGCGATCAAAGACGAGAACGACGTCGCCGGAACGCCGACGACGTACGGCGGTGCGGCGGCAACCCGCATCGCCTCCGCTGACTCGGAGGTCGTCCGGCGGTTGCGCGACGCCGGCGCGGTGATCGTCGGCAAGACGACGATGCCCGAGTTCGGCATCTGGCCCTTCACGGAGACTGCTGCAAACGGCTACACCAGAAACCCTTGGGACACTGGCGTATCCACGGGCGGATCGAGCGGAGGATCTGCGTCGGCCGTCGCGTCAGGCATGGTCGCAGCGGCAATCGGCGGCGACGGCGGCGGTTCCATCCGACTGCCTTCGGCGTTCTGCGGGTTGTTCGGACTCAAACCGCAGCGCGGTCGGGTGAGCACCGCGCCGAACCGAAACCTCTGGCGCGGACTCGGCACACTAGGGCCTCTCACTCGTTCCGTCGAGGACAGCGCGCTCGTGTACGACGTGATAACCGGTACCACCGGGATCGACGACTACACAGCCGAAACGCTCCGCACCAGCTTTGCCGAGTCAGCCGCGTCGGCGCCCGGGCCGCTTCGCATTGCAGTGTCCACCCGGAGTCCGGTCCGGGGCGTCCGCCCGTCCCCGGAGGTCGTTGCCGCGGTGCATTCGATCGCAGAGATGTTGAGCGCGTTGGGACATCACGTCGAAGAGCACGATCCCGAGTACCCGGACGCAACTGCAGCATTTCTCCCCCAGGTGCTCGGCGGCGTCCGCGACGAAGCACTGCGCGTCGATCATCCAGCGTTACTCGAGAAGCGCACACGAGCACTCGCGTCGATCGGCCGGATAGCCGCTCCCGCGCGCGTCGGGAAATTCGCTTACCGCAAAGGTGAGCGAATCGCAGCGACGGTCAACCAGGTCTTCGACACCTTCGACCTGGTCCTGATGCCGACCACGCCCGCGCTGCCACGCCCGATCGGACAACTCGAAGGAACCGGCCTTCTGTCAGCAGTCCGCAAGGCGTTGCCGATCGCCGCCTACTGTTCGATCTGGAATGTCTGCGGCAACCCGGCGGCCGCTGTGCCCGCCGGGTTCTCCGAACGCGGACTCCCCCTGAGCGTCCAACTGGTCGGGCGCAGCGGTGGTGAACCGACCATTCTCGCCGTCGCACAGCAGTTGGAAAGCACCGTCCGCTGGCCGGATTCGCACCCTCTACACTCGTGAATTCCGGAAGCGATGTAACCGTCGTCACCACGATGAACACGCGTTTTGCAAACTCCTGAGCCTGTCGGCTAATGTTCTGTCTCGCAAGAGCGAGCGCCTATAGCTCAGTTGGTAGAGCAAGTGACTCTTAATCACTGGGTCCGGGGTTCGAGTCCCTGTGGGCGCACTTGCAAGAAGGCCCCCACCTCACCAGGTGGGGGCCTTCTTCATGTTCTGTCTTCGACAACTCGGGTCAGCGAATGATCTTCCGGACCACGAGTAGTCCCACCACTGAACCGACTGCGATCAGCGCGTACTTCACTGCCGGCTCGTTGAGCTTGGCGAGCACCGTCTTCTTGGTGTTCTCGACCAGCCGCTTCGGGTTGGTGCGGACCGTCAGTTCGTCGAGTGTGCTCGCGAGCTGGTTACGCGCCTTCTCGATCTCGCGTTCGATGCTCTCGGTGTCCCTGGGCACGTGTCCTCCAACTTGTCTGTGTTCTGCTGCTCTGTGTGCGGGTCTGCTGTGCGGACGCAGCGCGCCGACACTTCGCTCTACCGTAGAGGAGCAGAATGCCCTCGCGCCCACCTGCCGCGCAATTTCTCGACTAACCTCGATTCCCGTGACCGAGAACAGTAGATTGTCCGCCGGCGACGTCGCGCCGGATTTCACGCTCCCAGACGCCGATGGCAACGAGGTTTCCCTTCACGATTACCGCGGCCGCAAGGTCATCGTGTACTTCTACCCGGCGGCCAGCACCCCTGGGTGCACCAAGCAGGCCTGCGACTTCCGTGACAGCCTCGCCGAGCTGAACGGCGCCGGCCTCGAAGTCATCGGAATCTCGCCGGACAAGCCCGCAAAACTCGCGAAGTTCCGCGATACCGAAGAGTTGACCTTCCCGCTGCTCTCCGATCCCGAGAAGGCGACGCTCGAAGCCTGGGGCGCGTTCGGTGAGAAGAAGATGTACGGCAAGACCGTCCAGGGCGTCATCCGCTCGACGTTCCTCGTCGACGAGGAAGGCAAGATCGAGGTGGCCCAGTACAACGTCCGGGCCACCGGCCACGTCGCCAAGCTACGACGCGATCTGTCGGTCTAACTCCCGTACCGGCTCAAGAACAGAGCCTCCGCGAAAGCGAGATTCTCGATCTCCGACGGGTCGACGCTTTCGTCGGGCGCATGAATGCGGCATTGCGGTTCCTCGACGCCGATCAACGCGATCTCCGCGTCGGGGAACTGCTCGGCCAGTGCACTGCACAGCGGTATCGATCCCCCTTGGCCGGCAAATCCGACTTCGCGGCCGTAGGCATCGGTGAGCGCGGACTTCAGCTGCGCGAAACCTGCACCCTCCGTCGAGGACGAGAACGGCGATCCCGTCGATTCCGGAACGACCTCGATGTGGACGCCCCACGGCGCCGCCGCGCGGAGGTGGTCCGTCAACAACTTCTGTGCCTGCGCCGGATCCGTGCCAGGCGGGACACGAAGATTCAGGCGCGCCGACGCGCGGGGCGTGATCGCCGCCGCCGAACCCACGACCGGCGGGCAGTCGATACCCAGGATGGTCAGCGCCGGACGAGCCCACACCTGCTCGGCGACCGAACCGGAACCAGTCAACTGCACCCCTTCGAGCACCCCGGCGTCGGAGCGGAACTGATCGCCGTCATAACTGACACCCGCCCACTCCTGATCGTTGGTCAAGCCTTCGACAGTGGTGTTTCCGGCGCTGTCGTGCAGCGTCGAGAGTATGTGCACCAGCGCGGTGATCGCATCGGGCGCCGGTCCACCGAAGACACCGGAGTGAATCTCACCCTCGAGCGTCGACACGTGGACCACAACGTTCGCGATCCCGCGCAATGACGTCGTGATCGTCGGCTCCCCGACTTCGGTGTTGCCGGTATCGGCGATCAGGATCATGTCGGCTGCAAAAAGTTCGGGGCGCTCTCGCACCAGATCCTCGAGACCGCCAGTGCCCATCTCCTCGGATCCCTCGGCGACGATCGTCAGGTGGGCGCTCGGATCCACACCGGCTGCGGCGAGCGCTCGCAGAGCTGTCAGATGCATGACGACGTTGCCCTTGCAGTCGGAAGCGCCCCGTCCGTACCACCGTCCGTCGCGCTCGGTGAGCGTGAAAGGCGGGGAGCCCCAGAGCTCTTCGTTTCCGGGCGGCTGAACGTCGTAGTGGCAGTACAGCAGAACGGTCGGAGCACCGCCCGGGCCTGGTCGACGCCCGACAACCGCGGCCGAACCGTCGGAGGTCTCGATCGCCTCGATATCGGCGAAACCCTGAGCCCGGAATGCCTCCAGGACCCAATGCGCAGCGGCCGCGCATTCTTCCGGCGGATACTGCCGTGCATCGGCGACGGACTTCATCGCCACAAGTGCACTCAGATCCTCACGGGCACGCGGCATGAGTTCACCTACCGCGGTTCGCAGTTCTTCCGTCATCGTCTCCCTCTCCTCGGCATCGAATCTCGGTGTGCCCGAAGAATCTCAGTCTGCCCGAATCGGACGTAGGCAGGCGCCAGGATCGCCGTTGCGCCACACCGCGCAGCAACCTCTTCGGCTACTGGACAGTTGGTCACCTAGTATCGAGGTGTGGCAACAGCATCGGGACTCGTGTGCGCGCACCTGCGCGGTGCGTTTCGACCGATCACGACCGCCGAAGTAGGTGGCCGATGACACCGGATAATGCACAAGTCCCAAATTCGACAGAAAACACCGATAGCCTGGAAGACGTGCAGCCCACGACTCGTCACCGCGCGCGGCGACGAGTCGACCCAGCACTGGAGAATCCCCAGAGCCTCGAAGAACCGCAGGAACTGCTGCCGCGCAAGCGTCCGACGCAAGAGCGCAGCCAGCGTAAATTCGACGCACTCCTGGCTGCGTCACGGGAACTCCTCACCGATGTCGGTTTCGAATCGTTCACCTGTGAAGAAGTCGCGGCACGTGCTGACGTCCCGATTGGGACGCTTTACCAGTTCTTCGCGAACAAGTACGTCATCGTGTGCGAATTGAACCGCCAGGACCTCGTCGGGGTCCAGCACGAGCTTGCTCAGTTCGGCGGCGAAGTACCCTCGCTCGACTGGTTGCGGTTCCTGAACAGTTTCGTCGATCACATGGCCGGGCTGTGGACGTCTGATCCGTCGCGCCGCGAGGTCTGGCTGGCGATGCAGTCGACGCCGTCCACGCGGGCAACCGGAGTCATTCACGAAAAGCAGTTCGCCGAGACCGTAGCGAAAATGCTCGGCCCGTTGACGCCTCGTACGCGGCGAGATCGTCGCCTGATGATGGCGGAAGTTCTTGTCCACGTGGTGTATTCGATGCTCAATTTCTCGGTTCAGGACGGTCAGTCGCATGCCGACGCCGTCGCCGAACTGAAAAGGTTGATGATCGCGTATCTCCTCGTCGCCGAGAAGGAATCCCGCACGAAGGACTAGTCGAACGACAAAGAGCCGGTCTCCCCTTGGGAGACCGGCTCTTTCGTGTCCGGCAGCGCTACTCCGGGTCGGATTCGATGACCGCGAAAGCGCCCGCCATGTCCCCGTCGTGGGTGAGCGAGATATGAATCTTCACTCCGGTCAGGTGTTTGGCCACGTCACCGCGAAGCCGGATGCCGGGGCGCCCCCAGGCGTCCGAGACGACCTCGATCTGATTGTGGATCATTTCCCCCAGCACCGGTGGGCCGGCGAAGAGAGCAGTAGACCATGCCTTGATCACTGCTTCCTTCGCAGCCCACCGGGCGGCGAAATGTCGTGCCGGTTCGGAGCTCCGGGTAGCGGCGTCTCGACGCTCGCCCGGTGTGAAGTTGTCGAGCATTGCCGTTCCCGGCCTGTTCAATTGCTCGGCGAACTCCGACACCGTCACGAGGTCGAAGCCGATACCCAGAACTCCCATACCGTGACTACTACTTGCAGCCGGGCAGATTCGAGCGGTACACCTGGTCTGCGCCGAGTCGTGCGTCCTCGCTCAGCAGCATGTCCGCTTCGAGCTGACGCGACGCCTTGGCCGGCGTTCCGTCGGCACCGAGGCGACGATCCGCCGGGCGCTCGTAGAGGCTGTCGCCACCGCACATCGCCTTCGCGAGGCGACGCTGACCGTCGATCGTCCGCTGCTGGGCCGCAGCAACATAGGCGTCACGCTTGTCGGCCGGAACCGACTCGACGAATGCCTGCGGGTGCACGACTGCGATCAGGCCGGAGACGTGACCGAAGCCGAGGCTGGTCAGCAGGCCGGCACGCAGCGGAAGCTGATCACCGAACTTGAGCGGCTGACGTGCCCACACGAGGTGCTCGAACTCGGCCATCTTGTCGTCGACGCAGTCGAGGCTGCGGTTCGGCGGGACGATGCCCTGGCTCAGTACCTGGCAGAGCCCGATCAGCTGGAAGGCTGCGGCACCACCCTTGGCGTGACCGGTCAGGCTCTTCTGCGAGACCACGAACATCGGCGCGCCTTCACTGCGTCCCAATGCCCCGGCGAGGCGCTCGTGCAGCTCTGCCTCGTTGGGATCGTTGGCGGCAGTGGAGGTGTCGTGCTTGGAGATCACGGCGATGTCGTCGGCGCTCACGCCCAGTGCGTTGAGCGAGAGTGCGAGCTGCGAATCCGCTCCCCCACGTCCGGCGCCCAGTGCTCCGAGTCCCGGTGCCGGGATCGAGGTGTGGACACCGTCGGCGAACGATCCGGCCCAGGCGACCACACCGAGGACGGGAAGACCCATCTCGAGTGCCAGGTCACCGCGAGCGAGGAGAATCGTTCCGCCGCCGGCCGACTCGACGAATCCGCCGCGGCGACGATCGTTGGCCCGCGAGAAGCGGCGATCCTCGATGCCCTTGGCATGCATGTCCTCGGTCTTGGCAGTGGCCGACATGTCGCCGAAGCCGATGATGCCTTCCGTGCTCAGATCGTCGAACCCGCCGGCAACAACCAACTGCGCCTTGCCGAGTCGGATCTTGTCGACGCCTTCTTCGACGGATACCGCTGCCGTGGCGCAGGCGGCGACGGGGTGAACCATCGCGCCGTAACCGCCGACGTACGACTGAACTACGTGCGCTGCAATGACGTTCGGCAGCGCTTCCTGCAGGATGTCGTTCGGACGGTTCTCGCCGAGCAGCGTGTCGATGTACAGGCTCCTCATGGAGGTCATGCCGCCCATGCCGGTGCCCTGCGTGTTGGCGACCAGGCTCGGGTGTACCCAGCGGAGCAGTTCGCTCGGAGTGAAGCCGCCGGTGAGGAAGGCGTCCACCGTTGCGACGATGTTCCAGAGGCCGACGCGGTCGACCGAATCTGCCATGTCGGCGGGGATGCCCCACTTGGTGACGTCGAAGTTGGTCGGAATCTGACCGCCCACACTACGAGTCAGCTTCATCTTGCGCGGGACGCGGATCTCGGTGCCTGCGCGGCGGGTGACCGTCCAGTCGCCGGACTCGGCGGAAACCGTCGCCGTCGTGTTCTCCGGATCGGATTCGACGAAGGCCTGAGCCTCGGCCTCACTGCCGCCCACGCAGCTCAGATCCTTGCCCAGGAACACGGAGGTGAGCAGCGGAGCGGTGTTGTCGATCATCGCGCCCTCGT
>NZ_CAURKP010000054.1:0-30367 GCF_963525155.1 uncultured Rhodococcus sp. | reverse complement strand
GGCCCCTCTGGCCTGGCAGCTGCAACCGCGCTGCGCAAGGCCGGTTTGACCGTCGCTGTGATCGAAGCGCGCGACCGCGTCGGCGGCCGCACGTGGACCGACACCATCGACGGAGCAGTTCTGGAAATCGGCGGCCAGTGGGTCTCCCCCGACCAGACCGCCCTGATCGCCTTGCTCGACGAACTCGGCCTGAAAACTTTCGAGCGCTACCGCGAGGGCGAGTCCGTCTACATCTCGTCGGCAGGCGAGCGGACGCAGTACACGGGCGATTCCTTCCCCACGAACGACACCACGAAGAAGGAGATGGACCGTCTCATCGACGAGATGGACGATCTCGCAGCACAGATCGGCGCCGAGGAACCGTGGGCACATCCCCTCGCCCGCGATCTCGACACAGTCTCCTTCAAGCAGTGGCTGATCAATCAGTCCGACGACGCCGAGGCACGTGACAACATCGGTCTTTTCATTGCCGGTGGCATGCTCACCAAGCCCGCCCACTCGTTCTCTGCCCTGCAGGCCGTACTCATGGCCGCTTCCGCAGGCTCGTTCTCCCACCTCGTCGACGAGGACTTCATCCTCGACAAGCGAGTGATCGGCGGAATGCAGCAGGTATCGATCCGCATGGCAGAGGCCCTCGGCGACGACCTCTTCCTCAACGCACCCGTGCGAACGGTGAAGTGGAACGAATCCGGTGCAACGGTGTTGGCGGACGGCGATGTTCGCGTCGAGGCAAGCCGAGTGATCCTGGCCGTACCGCCCAACCTCTACTCCCGGATCTCGTACGATCCCCCGCTGCCGCGTCGTCAGCACCAGATGCACCAGCACCAGTCCCTCGGCCTCGTCATCAAGGTCCACGCGGTGTACGAGACGCCTTTCTGGCGCGAAGACGGCCTCTCCGGCACCGGCTTCGGCGCGTCCGAGGTAGTGCAGGAGGTGTACGACAACACCAACCACGAGGACGATCGCGGCACCCTGGTCGCGTTCGTCTCCGACGAGAAGGCCGACGCGATGTTCGAGCTTTCCGCCGAGGAGCGTAAGGCCACGATTCTGGCCTCACTTGCCCGCTATCTCGGCCCGAAGGCCGAAGAGCCGGTTGTGTACTACGAATCCGACTGGGGCTCGGAGGAATGGACCCGCGGTGCGTACGCAGCGAGCTTCGACCTCGGAGGCCTGCACCGCTACGGCGCGGATTCCCGCACGCCCGTCGGCCCGATTCACTTCTCGTGCTCCGACATTGCGGCCGAGGGGTACCAGCACGTCGACGGTGCCGTTCGGATGGGTCAGCGAACCGCAGCCGACATCATCGCTCGCAGCAAGGCCTGACGGCCGCTTTGCCAAGTCTCGATCATTGCCCGGCAGTCACGATTGCCGGGCAATGATCGAGAGCAGTAGTTCGGCCCGAACCCTGGCCACTTCCAGCCGACAGTCGATCAGGCTCTCCACCTTCGCCATTCGGCTCCGCAGTGTGTGCCGGTGAACGCCCATCGTGATGGCGGCCGCTTCCCAGTGTCCGTTGGCCTCGAGAAATGCCCGCAGCGACGCCAGCAGTTCGGTGCCGTTGTCACGGTCGTAGTCCTCGATCGGTGTGATCATCGTTTCCGCCAGCGTGTTGAGCACTTCACGCGTCGAATCGAAAGACAGCAGCACACTTCCGGTCAGAGCTGCGAATTCCAAAGGCTCGCCACCGATTTCCGCCGCCGACGCACACAACTGGGACTGTTCGACGGCGACCGCCAGCGCAGCGACCACCCGTCGCGCGCTCAAGCCGACACGAAGCGCGCGAATATCCGACCGCGATACCCCGCCGAGCAGCTCTCGGGCGAACTCGACGTCGTCGGTTCCACGCAGCAGCACCGTTACGCGAGTGTCGTTGATCCGCGAGAACAACTGGCGCCCTGCCTTGTTCATGAACTCGGCAATCTCGGCTCCGACGCGTCCCGCTACGTCGGACGTGTCGGCAAGAACTGTCAATCCTCGGATCATTCCCTCGCCGTCGGCGGCCTGCCTGATCTGTTGCCACGCCGGCGCCGGGTCGCGATCCTCGGTGAGCAGCAGCCCGAGGGCGTGCGAATTCAACTGATCCTGAGTAGCACGCAGGCGCGCAGGTTTCTCGAAGTCCAACGCCAACAACGAGTTCGCGTGACCGAGCAGTATCTGATCGACGTAGCTGAGCGCCGAAGCACTGATCACCGCCAGGTATCCGTACGGCGTTCGCCCGACGCTGATCTGCTGCACCGCGATCGACGCTCCAGACCTTGCGAGCGTCACGCTACTGGAGGCACCGCCCCCGAGAGTTGCTCGCAGTTCGTCGATCACGTCGTCCGTCGGCAGTTGAGGTGAGCTCTCGAGAACTCTTCCGGCGACGTCGAGAAGAAGCACCGTCGCCGAGGTTGCGATCGCCAGTTCACGCACGGTTGCGGCAGTTCCGCCGGAGATGACGGCACGCGTCATCCGCGGTTGCGCCCGCGACGCCCGGAGGACCGCTTCGTATTCCTGCTCTGCCAACCGGCTCATCACACGCTTGACGACGGCAGCAAAAGGCGTCGGCAGCGGCACCTCGATCAGCGGGAGTCCGATCTCGTCGGCGACGGCCACCAGGTCGGCCGGGACCTCGGGGTACGAGAGTCCGGTCCCGAATCCCACCGCCGCCACACCTGCCGCGTCGAGCATTCGGAGATAGCGGCCGCGCTTTTGCTGAGTGGACGGCAATCGGATGCCGGTGGTGAGGATGAATTCGCCGCCGGTCAACCACCGGAAAGGGTCGAGCAACTCCGTGGCGTGCGCAAATGTGATTTCGCGACCGACGCCCTGGGCGCCGCCTTTGAGTTCCAGCGCGAGGTCCGGCTGCGCCAACATCCACCGCACAGCGATCGTCATGGGCTGGACTGTACAACTCGGTGCGTCGGCGATCAAAGATTTCACCTTTTTGGCAGCTGCCTTTACTTGTGAGTCAGCGCACACTTGCTCACACACGCCCCACAAAGTGCGAGTTCCGTGCTGATCACCTCGGCCGGAACTCGTTCGACCTCGAGAGGAACCGGTACCGATGTCGATCGTCGTACTCGAGAACTACATCAACGGTGAATTCGTCGCCTCAGCCGCGACGGAAACACTCGACCTGATCAACCCCGTGGACGAGAGTGTGGTCGGGCGTACGCCGGTCTCCACGAAGGAAGACGTCGACGCCGCCGTCGAAGCCGCACAGAGAGCATTCGAGACCTGGGGCAAGACGACGCCGAGCGTGCGGCAGGCTGCACTCCTCAAGCTCGCCGACGCCATCGAAGCGCACAGCGACGAAATCGTCGCAGCCGAAAGCGCCAACACCGGCCAGGCCCACCAGATGATCGCCGACGAAGAGGTCAAGGTCGGAGCCGATCAGATGCGGTTCTTCGCCGGAGCCGCACGACTTCTCGAGGGCAAGGCGGCCGGAGAGTACATGGAGGGTTTCACCTCCTACGTCCGTCGTGAGCCGATCGGCGTCGTCGGTCAGGTCACGCCCTGGAACTACCCGTTCATGATGGCGCTGTGGAAGATCGGGCCCGCCCTCGCGGCCGGCAACACGATCGTCCTCAAGCCCAGCGACACCACACCGGGCAGCACGCTGGTCCTGGCGAAGCTCTCGAAGGGCATCCTGCCGGACGGCGTGTTCAACGTCGTGCTCGGCAACGGCGGAACCGGAGCGACGTTGGTGGAGAACCCGGCCCTCGGTCTCGTCTCGATCACCGGTTCGGTGCGGGCGGGCATCGCTGTCGCCGTGTCCGCAGCACAGCAACTCAAGCGCGCGCACCTCGAACTGGGCGGCAAAGCGCCGGCGATCGTCTTCGGCGACGTCGACATCAAGAAGACCGCCACCGGCATCGCCGAGGCAGCGTTCTTCAACGGCGGCCAGGATTGCACGGCGGCCACTCGCGTGATCGTTCACGAGTCCATCCACGATCAGCTCGTCGAAGCCCTCGTCCGGAATGCCGAGAAGCTGCGCCCCGGAGCGCCTTCCGATCCTGATGCCTTCTACGGCCCGCTCAACAACATCAACCACTTCAACGCTGTGAGCGACAAGATCGCGAACCTGCCGGCGTCGGCCAAGATCGTTACCGGCGGAAAGCGTTCGGGTGAAACCGGATTCTTCTTCGAGCCGACCGTCATCACCGGCGTCGCGCAATCGGACGACATCGTGCAGGAAGAGACTTTCGGTCCTATCCTCACAGTCCAGAGCTTCTCCGACGAGAAGGAGGCGATCACGCTTGCCAACGACGTTCGGTTCGGCCTGGCCTCGAGCATCTGGACCAAGGATCACGGTGTCACGCAACGCGTCTCCGCCGCTCTCGACTTCGGTGCGGTGTGGATCAACTGCCACATCCCACTCGTTGCCGAGATGCCGCACGGCGGCTTCAAGTATTCCGGTTACGGCAAGGATCTCTCGGCCTACGGAGTCGAGGACTACACCCGTCTCAAGCACGTCATGAGTTCGCACGACTGAGTCGCCGCCCCTCCTGCTGTGCGCCTTTATCAACCCCCCGCGGTTAATAAAGGCGCACAGCAGATTCCTCCAATCCGGAAAAGAGCCACCATGCGCCTTATCGTCGGATACCTCGCCACACCCAGCGGTAAAGACGGGCTGGTCCTCGGGGCCCAGCTCGCGCGCAGTCTCGGCGCGCAACTCGACATCTGCATGGTCCTCCCACCGGATCGGACACTGCCCGCCAAGGTTCCCTCGGAAGCCGGCTACGACGACATCCTCGCCGCGCGTGCACACGACTGGCTCGCCGAGGCGAAAGCGTCGGTGCCCGAGGACATCCAGGTGGAAGTACACCTGAGCTTCCACGAGTCGTTCGCTCAGGGCCTGCTCGACGAAGTGGACCGACTGAATGCGCTCGCGATCGTGGTGGGAGCTTCCGGCGACGGTCTGCTCGGCCGTCACGCGATAGGTTCGGTCTCGACCGAACTGCTTCACTCCGCCCATGTCCCGGTAGCACTGGCGCCTCGCGGAACGCGGCACTCGGCGGCCACTGCGATACGAGAGGTCACCTGTGCACTCGGCACCCGTGTCGGCGCCGACATCGTCTTGAACACCGCCGTGCGCGCCAGCGAACTGATGCAGGTTCCGCTGCGACTGGTCTCACTGGTAGCGCTCGACCCCCAGAACGATCTGCGAGATCATCGCGACACCGCCGAGTCGGCCAGGGAGCGTGCACGAAATCACGCTCAGGACACACTCGACGTCGCAAGAGCCGCGCTCCCCGCGGAGTTCCCCATCGAGGTCATCATTGCCGACGGATCTACCGTGGAATCGGCAGTGCGTCAACTGGACTGGCAGGACGGCGACCTCGTGATGGTCGGTTCAAGTCGACTCGCACAGCCCCGCAAACTGTTCCTGGGCTCGACCGCCGCCAAGATGCTGCGCGTACTGCCCGTACCCATGGTCGTAGTGCCCAAGCACGAATTCACCCAGCCGGAGGCACTGTCATGACCAGCACCGAACTGAGTTCCAAAGGACTCGCTACCGGCAAGATCGGCATGATCTCCGGCGCAGTACTCGGAATTTCCTCCGTGGCACCGGGTTACACCCTGACGGCCAGTATCGGATTGATCGTCGCTGCGGTCGGTCTCAAGATGCCCGCCATCTTCATCGCCGGCTTCATCCCGATGTTCCTCACCGCGTACGCGTACCGCGAACTGAACTCCGACACACCTGACTGCGGCGCGTCATTCACGTGGTCCACCAAGGCATTCGGACCGTACGTCGGCTGGATGTGCGGCTGGGGCATGGTGATCGCCACGATCATCGTGCTCTCGAACCTCGCTGCGATTGCCGTCGACTTCTTCTATCTGTTCATCGCGCGGGTGGTCGACAATCCGTCGATCGCCGATCTGCCGGGCAATAAATTCGTCAACGTCGGCACCACGCTGGTATTCATCGCGTTGGCCACCTGGATTGCCAGTCGGGGAATCACGACCAGCGAGCGCGTACAGTTCGCGCTCGTCGGCTTCCAGATGGTGCTGCTGGTCGTCTTCGCCGTCGTTGCACTGGTTCACGTCGGCGCCGGCGACGCCCCGGCCGGATTGTCCTTCGACCTGAGTTGGTTCAACCCGTTCAGCGGACTCGCCATCGGTGCGTTTGTCATCGGACTCACCGGATCGATCTTCGCGTTCTGGGGCTGGGATACCTGTCTCACGCTGGGCGAGGAGTCGAAGAACCCCAAGAAGACCCCCGGCCGCGCCGGTTTGCTCTGTGTCGCAACCATTCTCCTGACCTACCTGCTGGTCGCCGTTGCCGCGATGATGTACGCCGGCGTCGGCGAGGAAGGCCTCGGCCTCGGCAATCCCGACAACTCCGAGAACGTCTTCGGCGCTCTGGCCGACCCGGTCCTGGGCAACTGGGGCGGAATGCTTCTGTTCCTCGCGGTCTTCGTCTCTTCAGTCGCCAGCCTGCAGACCACGTTCCTGCCCGCGGCACGAACCATGCTCGCCATGGGTGCATACGGAGCTTTCCCCAAGAAGCTCGCCGAGGTCTCGCCTCGGTTCCTGGTGCCGTCGTACGCGACCGTCGTGGCCGGCGCGGTAACCGCAGTGTTCTACAGCGTCGTCACGTTCCTGTCCGAAAGTGCTCTGCTCGACACGATCGCCGCACTCGGCATCATGATCTGCTGGTACTACGGCATCACCGCATTCGCGTGCGTGTGGTACTTCCGCAAGACGCTTTTCGAGAGCGTACGAAACTTCGTCTTCCGGCTCGCGTTCCCACTCATCGGTGGCCTCATGCTGCTTGCGGTGTTCGTCATTTCGGTCCAGGAGAGTATGAATCCGGACAATGCCAGCGGAGCATCCATCGGCGGAATCGGCCTGGTCTTCTTCCTCGGCTTCGGAATCCTCATCCTCGGCGCGGTCCTGATGATGGTCATGCGAGTGCGCAATCCCGAGTTCTTCGAGGGCAAGACCCTCAACCGCGACACGGAGGCTCTGCGCGACGAGAACGACCTCAGCGTGTCCTAGGAGACAGTAGATTCGGGGGCCTGCGCGATCAGGCCTGCCATCAACACCCGCAAGCCGAATTCGAAGGCGGCGTCGGCACGTTCGGGATTTTTCCCGGATGTTGCCAACGCCGCCTTCATCGCGTCGTTGGCTTCGGGTCCCGACGCCCACTGGACGTCCGGCGCCGCCAGGTCCAAGGCCGAACCGAGAACAAAACTGTCGACGGTCGTGATCGCGTGCAGTGTTTCGGTCGGGTCGAAGCCACCATCGGCAAATGCCTGCGCCAATGCGTTGTACAGAGTGAACGCCACACCGGCCTGCACCGTCTGGGCAGTGAAGAGCGGAATCAGACGAGGATGCGCGGCGTAGCTTCGCCGGTACTCGGCTGCCAGCGCCGCGACGGTCTCACTCCAGGTCCCCGAGGCCGACTCGACGTCGATTCCTGCCATCAGCTGAGCCCTCATCAGTTCGACGATCTCGGCTCGTCCGGAAACGTGGTTGTAGAGCGAGGACGGTCGAACCTTCATTCTTGCGGCGAGTCCCGGCATGGTGAAGTCGCCGGATTCGTCCACCGACTCGATCGCTGCCTCGGTGATGATCGCCGGTGAGAGCAGTCGTTGCGATGGCCGCGGCATATGTCCTCCTGTAGTGATCCACACCGTTCGGGGCGCTGCAAAAAACAATTCCTCGAAAGTCCTTGATCAATCAGCGCTCACCCACCATACTTAACGAATCACATTCGTTTTACGTTGAACGTCGAATACCCGAGCACCGAGGAAACCCCATGCTGACGATCACCGCCCTCACCCCACCCGAGTCACCGGCCGCGACTTCGCCGTCCACGTCCACCCCTCTGCGTGTAGGTCTCGTCCAACATCGCTGGCACGAGGACCAAGACGACCTCCACGCTGAATTGAGCGAAGGCATTGCGTCCGCAGCGAAGCTGGGCGCTTCCGTGGTCTTTCTTCCAGAGCTGACGCTCAGCCGCTACCCCGCCTCCACCCCGGCCGGCGACAATCCCGGACGCGCGGCGGAAGACCTGCTCACCGGACCCACTTTCGCCTTCGCCACCAAGGCCGCCGCGGAGAACCAGGTTCTCGTTCACGCGTCGTTGTACGAGCGCAGCGACGCCGAGGACGGCCTGGGCTTCAACACCGCGATCCTGGTCTCGCCCGGGGGTGAACTTCTCGGTCGTACCCGCAAGCTCCACATTCCGGTGACGGCCGGGTACTACGAGGACACGTACTTTCGCGGCGGTCCGTCCGAGGACGCATACCCCGTTCACGAGGCACTCGGCGCCAAGTTCGGACTCCCGACATGCTGGGACGAGTGGTTCCCCGAGGTCGCACGTGCATACTCCCTCGCCGGTGCCCAGGCCCTGGTGTACCCGACGGCGATCGGCTCGGAACCCGATCACCCGAACTTCGACACCCAACCGCTGTGGCAGCAAGTGATCGTCGGAAACGGTATCGCCAACGGCACTTTCATGGTTGTCCCCAATCGCCACGGCAGTGAAGGTCTCATCACCTTCTACGGTTCTTCCTTCATCTCGGACCCGTACGGACGCATCCTCGTTCAGGCTCCGCGCGACGAATCAGCCGTCCTGGTCGCAGATCTCGACCTGCAACACCGTGAAGACTGGCTTGCGCTGTTCCCGTTCCTGGCCACTCGCCGACCCGACACCTACTCGGCCCTGACCGCACCGGTGAACACTGCAGGAGCCAACCGATGACCTGGCGCATGCCCGCGGAAAGTGAACCGCACGAACGTACCTGGATGGCGTACCCGAGCGCCGGATACTCTCTCGGGGACACCGCGGAAGAACAGCACGAAGCGCGCTCGGCGTGGGCGGCCGTCGCCCACGCCGTCGCCGAATTCGAGCCGGTCACCGTCGTCGTCGATCCCGCCGAAGTCGAAGAAGCACGAAAGTACCTGTCCGAGAAGGTCGACATCGTCGAGGCACCTCTCAACGACGCGTGGATGCGCGACATCGGGCCGACGTTCGTCCTGTCCGACGAAGGCCGTCTCGGCGGAGTCGACTGGGTGTTCAACGGCTGGGGTGCACAGGATTGGGCGCAGTGGGACAAGGACTCGAAGATCGGCGCATTTGTCGTCGAACAATCCGGTGCCCAGTTGATCGACTCACCAATCGTCAACGAGGGCGGCGGTATTGCGGTCGACGGTCTCGGCACCGTCTTGGTCACCGAAACCGTCCAACTCGATCCGGGACGAAACCCCGACCTGACGAAGGCCGACATCGAGGCCGAACTCGCCCGCACCATCGGCGCCAAGCACGTGATCTGGCTTCCCCGCGGATTGACTCGCGATCAGGAGACCTACGGAACGCGCGGACACGTCGACATCGTCGCTGCCATCTCTTCCCCCGGAGTTGTACTCGTCCATGACCAACGCAATCCGGTGCACCCCGACTACGCCGTCAGCAAGACGATCATCGAGTTGTTCGAAAGCTCGACGGACGTCGGCGGTCGGCCGTGGAAGGTCATTCGGGTACCTGCGCCCGAGATCCTGCGCGACGACGAGGGATTCGTCGACTACAGCTACATCAACCATCTCGTGGTCAATCGCGGAGTGATCGCCTGCAGCTTCGACGATCCGGCCGACGCCGAAGCGGCCCGGATCCTTGCGGCCGCCTACCCCGGGCGCACCGTCGTCACCGTCGACGCCAGACCGCTGTTCGAACGTGGCGGCGGCATCCACTGCATCACCCAGCACCAGCCCGCTGAACAAGACTGACGGCCGGAATCAGCGGCGACCTCGCATGTAGTCACTCACGACCGCAGCGCCGAGGCCGTCCAGGTCCGGCGCGATGACGCGTCCACCCACACGGTGCGCCATCCGGTCGACCACCCTGGCCAGACCTGGATCCTCACCGAGGCGGAAGAACGTGACCTTGGCGCCAAGCCTGGCCACCGCGTCGAGTGCTCGAACCGTCAAACCGAGGGTTCGCGCACTCGGCGGGTAGTCGAACCTGGCTTCTCCGTCCGCTTCGAGATGAGCCGTCGGCTCACCGTCGGTGACGATCAGTACCACCGGCTGTGCGTTGGAGTGGCGTCGAAGATGCCTGGCCGCCAACAACAGTGCGTGGTGCAGGTTGGTTCCCTGGTCCCACGCGCCGTCCAAACCAGCGAGCTCCGACGGGCTCAGCACGTGCGCGTGGCGTCCGAAGGCGATCAACTGGAGTTCGTCGCTGCGAAATCGCGTACTCACCAGATGATTGAGTGCCAGAGCGGTGCGCTTCATCGGCACCCAGCGATCTTCCATCACCATCGAGAACGACGTGTCCACCAGGAGAGCAACCGCAGCCTGACTGCGCTGTTCGGTTTCGGCCACCTCGACATCGACGACGCTCAGCCGCACCGGCATTCGGCCCGGGTCACGCAGGACGGCGTTGGTGATGGTTCTCGTGACGTCCCACGGTTCGGTGTCCCCGAATTCCCATTCGCGGGAAGCTCCGGTCGGTTCGCCCATCGCACCTGCCCGACGCGTGTCGCGTTGACCGGTTCGCGACGACAGTTGCCCGGCGACATCGCGCAGAGCAGTCTGTCCGAGCTGTCGCATGGCTTTGGGCGACAAGCGCCATTGACCATCCGGTGCACGATCGAAGAAACCCTGTTCCTGTAAAGCCTTTTCGAGATCGGCCAGGGTGCGAGCATCAGCGGCGGCTTCGTCGCCGAGTTGCCGCGCGAGTAGCTCGGGGTCGATGTCGTCGAGCGCTGCGCCCGCATACTGCTGCGACAGTTGATCTGCCAGCGATTCCAGCTCGGCGATGTCCTGCAGGGCACCGGTCCCCTCACCCAACCCCATTCCGTTGTCGCCGCGGAACTGTTGCGAACCTTCCCAGTCCTCACCCGGCCGAGCCGCCTGAAGGAACTGGTCGAGTTGACTCAGCTCACTCATCAGGCTCGGATCGCCGAACGCCTGCTGCGCCAACGCATCCAACTCGTCACGCTGCTCCTGCGAGAGCGAGTTACGCAATCGTTGTGCGGCCGCCGCGCGCTGCGCCAACGAATCCAGAAGTTCGTCGACGTTGCGCGGGTTGTCCGGGAAATACTGCCCGTGCTTGTCCATGAACTCCGCAAACTGCTCCGGAGTGTCGACACCCCGAGAGTGCGCGTCGAGCAGTTGATTCAGATCTGCCAGCATCTGGCGAATCTGCTCACGATCCTCGTCGGTAGCGCCCTCGAGTGCCTGCTTCATTCCTGAGAAGCGTTGATCGAGGACCTCACGTCCGAGCAGATCACGAATCTTCTCGTAATCCGCGCGAGCCTGTTCGCTGCGCCAGTTGTAGTCGGCCAGATCTTGCACGGCCTGAGCTGTCGACGGCGGTAACTCCTCGATCCGCATTTCGTTGAATCGTGCGTCGTCGTCGAGAGCACGTGCCAGTTCTTTGCGCTCTTCGAGCACCGCCTTGTCGAGAAGCTTGCGAACCTCGTCGAGAGTTCCGTCGAGATTGTTGCGGCGCAGCAACTCGCGTCGACGCCGGTTCGCCTGGGCGGCAAGGTCGTCGAGCCCGCGCATGTCCCGGTTGCCTCGGCGCAGGAGCTCTCGGAGGGCATGGCGCGGCGACGTGCCCGACAACACGTCGTCGCCGATTGCTGCCAGGGCCTCGCGCAGATCCACGGGAGGCGCGAGCGGATCGGGGCCACCGTCGTAAGGCCCGTACCGCGGATTGTGGATCATCACTGCCCCTTACGAATACACCGAGCGGCCGCCCGGGCCTTGATCTTTGGAGATCCGGCGCGCGAGGTAAAGCCCTTCGAGGGCAAGTTCGGCACCGGCGGCACGCTCGCCGTCGGATTGCGCACCGAGACGTTCGGCTACTTCGTCCAGGACCTCGAGGTCCGGAAGCTCGTCGAGAAATGCCTTGGCCGTGACAGATTCACCGGTGACGATCGTGTTGCCCATCTCCACCGCAGCAACCAGCATCCCCAGGTCGATCCCGCCGAGACGTACCCGAACCGTATCGGCCGTCGCGCGACGCAGCAGGTGCTCGAGCACCTCCAGTTCCCGTCCCTCTTCACCGGATTCGAACTCGACCTTGCCGCGAAGAACCTCGACCACGGACTCGAGATCGACGGGCCGTGCAACAGGATCGGCCTCGCCGAGCACCGCCGCGCGTCGTACCGCCGCTGCACTGACGGTTTCCGCGCCGGCGACGGCAAAGCGTGCCGACACACCCGATCGCTGATCCACCGAGGTGGATTCGCGTAGCAAGCGCGTGAACCTGGCAAGAATTTCGAGAAGGTAGTCGGGCACCTCCGCGGCCAGGTGCGCCTCCTGCTCGATCACCGCGATCTCGCCCGCCAACTCGACGGGGTAGTGAGTACGGATCTCGGCGCCGAAGCGGTCCTTGAGTGGTGTGATGATGCGCCCGCGGTTGGTGTAGTCCTCAGGGTTGGCGCTCGCGACCAGAAGAACGTCCAACGGAAGCCGAAGCGTGTACCCGCGGACCTGGATGTCCCGCTCTTCCATCACGTTGAGCAAAGAGACCTGGATGCGTTCGGCGAGGTCGGGAAGCTCGTTGATGGCCACGATTCCGCGATGCGCGCGAGGCACGAGGCCGAAGTGAATGGTCTCCGGATCGCCGAGGCTCCGGCCTTCGGCAACCTTGACCGGATCGACGTCGCCGATCAGGTCGGCGACCGAGGTATCCGGCGTCGCCAACTTCTCGGAGTACCGCTCGCTGCGGTGGCGCCAGGCGATCGGGAGGTCGTCGCCCAGCTCCTTGGCTCGACGTATCGAAGCCGGGGTGATCGGCTCGTACGGGTGCTCCCCCAGTTCCGAGCCTTCGATGACGGGCGTCCACTCGTCGAGCAGGAGCCCGAGAGTGCGAAGCAGCCTCGTCTTTCCCTGACCTCGTTCGCCGAGCAGAACCACGTCGTGGCCGGCGATCAGCGCCCGCTCGAGTTGCGGGGCGACCGTGTCCTCGAACCCGACTATCCCGGGCCAGGGGTCACGGCCGTCCCGCAACGCGGCGAGAAGATTCTCTCGTAGTTCTTCCTTGACACTTCGCTGTACGTGTCCGGAGGCGCGTAGCTCTCCGAGGGTTTTTGCGACAGTCACCACTCCACGCTACGAGTGTTTTCGGGGTTTCGCCTCTCGCCGAGCAAGTTCGGTCGCTCAGCCCTCGATGTTCTCGGGATTCATCCAGATGATTTCCCAGATGTGGCCATCGGGATCCTGGAAGCTGCGGCTGTACATGAAGCCGTGATCCTGCGTCGCGTTTCCCTCGGAACCGCCGGTCGCGAGCGCCTTGTCGACGAGGGCGTCGACGGCCTCACGGGTCTCGGCCGAGAGACCGAGCAGCGCTTCCGTCGACGTCGAGGTGTCGGCGATGCCCTTGGTGGTGAAGGTCTTGAAGAAGGGCTCGGCCAAAAGCATCACGACGATGGTGTCACTGATGACCATCGACGACGCATTCTCGTCGGAGAACTGCGTGTTCTTGGAGTATCCGAGGCCCTCGTAGAAGGTGGTGGCCTTGCCGAGGTCCTTGACGGGCAGGTTGAGGAAGAACATCGGCTGCGGGTGTGTCGCCATGAAAGGTCCTTTCCGAGACTTTGCTGTGCGCCTTTATTAACCGCCGGCGGTTAATAAAGGCGCACAGTAGACCTAAACTCCACCCATGGATACCTGGGTGTTGCCGGCCATGCTCGGCCTCGGACTCGCCGCAGCGTCCGGAATGCGAACCTTCCTGCCGCTGCTGATGCTCAGCGCTGCCGTCCACTTCGAACTGTTCGGGATCACCGTCGGCGAGTCGATGCGGTGGATCGGATCGACCGGCGCGCTGGTCGCATTGGCAATCGCCGCGGTGGTCGAACTGGGTGCCGACCTCATTCCGTTCGTGGACAACGCACTCTCGGTGATCGGGAACGTCACCGGACCGATTGCCGGAGTGATCGCCGCCTGGGCGGCATTCAGTCATCTCGACCCTGCGATGGCCGCGTTGGCGGGCATCATCGTCGGAGCGCCGACGGCGTTGACGTTCAGCGCCGCGCAGACCGGCACTCGCGCGGTCAGTACGGCCACTACCGGTGGACTGGCGAATCCCGTCGTCTCCGTCATCGAGGATGTGCTGACTTTCTTCACTTCCTTGATCGCGATGATCTTGCCGCTCCTGATCATTCCCCTGCTCGCCGCGCTCTTGTGGTTCAGCTGGCGTGGCTGGCGTCGTGTCCGGAGTCTGCGCACCGCCTGACCGCACCGACCTGGTAGACAAGTCGTCATGTCCGACACCGAGATCTCGTTCCAATCCGGCGACGTCACCCTGTACGGGAGTCTTCGCCTGGCCGCCTCACCCGACGCCCCTGCCCCGGCCGCGCTGATTCTGGCCGGCAGCGGCCCCACCGATCGCAACGGCGACAGCGCCCTCCTCGAAGGCGACATCGGAACTCTGCGGTTCATCGCGGATCTTCTTGAAAAAAAAGGGATTTCAAGCCTGCGTTACGACAAGCTCGGCAGCGGCGAAACCGCCCTCGGTGACTACGACATCGAGGACATCGCCGATCTCGGCTTCAACACTTTTGTCGACGCCGCCTCCGACGGACTGGACTACCTCGCCGGGCAACCCGGCGTCGATCCCGAGCGCTTGTTCGTGGTCGGACACAGCGACGGCGCCGTAGTCGCACTGGCTCTCGCCACCGCGAAGGAGGGCGCCAGAGTCAGTGCCCTCGCACTGCTCGAGCCACTGAGCGTCAGACTTCTCGATCTACTCACGACGCAGATTCACCGCCAGCTCGATGCGGTCGTCGGCGCCGGTCAGTTGCCGGTCGAACTGGCTGACGAACTGCGCGTCGCGCTCGCCGATGCCGTCGAGTCGCTGCGATCCGAGGGCACTGTTCCGGATGACCTGCCCGAGCCGCTGCAGAATGCGGGACTCGTCCACGCCAACGCCAAGGCACTCGCCGAGGAAGACGCATTGGACCCGGTTGCGCTCGTGGCGGCGCTACCGGCGGGCATGCCCGTTCTCACGAGCTGCTCGGACAAGGACATCCAAGTCATTCCCGCCGATGTCGCGGCACTCGACGCCGCGCTCTCACATACAGCGCTGACTTCCGTGCGGATGCGCAACGCCAACTTCGTACTCAAGGACATCGGCGACGAACAGTCCACCGGTGCCGACTACGTCGCGCCGCTTCCGTACTCGGCAGAGTTCTCGGAGCCCTTCACAGCGTGGGTCCGTTCGTTCTCCTGATCACGTACAGACCGAACGTCCTCTTTTTCAGGTAGAAAGTTCCCTCCGCGAACCATCGCGGAGGGAATTCTGCTTTCTACGCCTGACCTGCAATGAAGACTCTTTCAATCCAGCGAACCTGGGGACAGAAGTCACCCGGAGTTTACGTTCGCGGCGCTTTTTATTGGTGCGAACCCTCGATCCGTGCTGTACGGTCATCCATTAACCAGCAACGCCACACAGAAAGGAACGGACATCATGTCGCTACACCCGCACGTCGTATCCGTACCTTCGTGGCGCAGCTGCACCGTAGACAAGCACATTTTTTCGGCCGCAATGTCGGCCAAGCACATGGGCAACAAGCGCGGTGTACCCCGAGAATGATCCCCAGTTTCACCGGATTCGTTCTCGGGCACCCAGGGCAAACGCCTCGGGTGCCTTTTCTTTTACCTTTCACACGCAGGAGCACCACATGAAACTTCGAGTCAACCAACTGTCCATCGCGCCGCCGTATGTCGATCTGCCCGGTGACCTCACCGGATACGCCGTCACCCTGGATCTTTCACACTCCGATGCGGCCCACGAAGCTACCCTCGGCGCATTGATCAGCGAGATCCGCAGTCGCGGAGCCTCACGCGTCGTGATCACCGGCTCACCCCGCGAACTCCAGGGCACCCACAGCAGCGCCGCCTGAAAGACCCGGGCGGCCTGAATGCAGAACGGGCCCCGAACTCCCGTTGAGGAGTCGAGGCCCGCTACCGAGGCAGGAGTCAGTGCGCGAAGTGGCGCGCACCGGTCAGATAGAGAGTGACACCGGCTTCCTTGGCTGCGGCAATCACTTCGTTGTCGCGAACCGAACCACCCGGCTGCACAACAGCCTTGACGCCGGCGTTGAGCAGCACCTGCAGACCGTCAGGGAACGGGAAGAACGCGTCCGAAGCTGCAACCGAACCTACGACGCGGTCACCGGCTCGCTGAACAGCCAGATGCGCTGCGTCGACGCGGTTGACCTGGCCCATGCCGACGCCGACAGAGGCACCGCCGGAGGCCAGCAGGATCGCGTTGGACTTCACCGAACGGCTGGCGCGCCAAGCAAATTCGAGGTCAGCGAGAGTCTCGGCATCGGCAGCCTCACCGTTGGCGAGGGTCCAGTTGGCCGGGTTGTCGCCGTCGGCGTCCAGGACGTCGCGCTGCTGGAGCAAGGTACCGCCGGAGATCGGACGCAGTTCGATTCCGGTAGCGGTCGGAGCGGCTGCCTTCAGAACACGAATGTTCTTCTTACGCTGCAGAACCTCGACAGCTCCGTCTTCGTACGAGGGCGCGATGACGACCTCGGTGAAGATGTCGGCGATCTGCTCGGCCAGTTCGACGGTGACCTCGCGGTTGGCAGCGATCACACCACCGAAAGCACTGACCGGATCGCATGCATGCGCCTTGCGGTGGGCGTCGGCGATGTCGGTGCCGATGGCGATGCCACACGGGTTGGCGTGCTTGATGATTGCGACGGCCGGATCAGTGAAGTCGTACGCTGCGCGCCACGCTGCGTCGGAGTCCGTGTAGTTGTTGTACGACATCTCCTTGCCGTGCAACTGCTCCGCCTGAGCCAAACCTGCAGGCGCAGCCGGGTTTTCGTACAGCGCAGCGTCCTGGTGCGGGTTCTCGCCGTAGCGAAGAACAGCGCTGCGGTTCCAGGTAGCACCGACCCAGGCCGGGAACAGCGAGCCGTCCTCGTCAGCGGCGATCGTGCTCGTCATCCAGCTCGCAACAGCGACGTCGTACGACGCAGTGTGCTGGAAAGCCTGCGCTGCAAGCACAGTGCGCTCACGCAAGGTGAATCCGCCACCGGCAACGGCAGTCAGGACGTCGGCGTAACGAGCCGGATCGACCACGACGGCAACCGACGGATGGTTCTTGGCTGCAGCACGCACCATCGACGGGCCGCCGATGTCGATCTGCTCGACGCACTCGTCCGGGCTAGCGCCCGAGGCAACCGTCTCGGTGAAGGGGTACAGGTTCACGACAACCAATTCGAAGGTCGCGATGCCGAGTTCCTCGAGCTGAGCGAGGTGATCCGGCTTGCGGGTATCGGCGAGAACGCCGGCGTGGACGCGCGGATGCAGCGTCTTCACACGGCCTTCGAGGCATTCCGGGAATCCGGTCAGAGCCTCGACCGGCGTCACGGGGATTCCGGCGTCGGCGATCTTCGACGCGGTCGAACCGGTCGAGACCAACTCGACACCGGCCTCGTGCAGGCCCGTGGCCAGCTCGATCAGACCACTCTTGTCGTAGACGCTGACAAGTGCACGGCGCACAGCCTTGCGTTCACTCACTGGGGATCACGGCCTTTCGTCCATCGGAAACCACTCCGCGCGTAGCAACAGCGGCGATGACGTCCGCCAACAACCGTCGCTCCACAATTTTGATGCGTTCATGCAACGAAGACTCGGTGTCGTCGTCGTGCACCGGCACAGCTTCCTGCGCCAAGATCGGCCCGGTATCAACTCCGCCGTCGACGAGATGCACCGTGGAACCGGTGACCTTCACGCCGTACGCCAGAGCGTCGGGAACCGCGTGCGCGCCGGGAAAGGCAGGCAGCAACGCGGGATGAGTGTTGATGATTCGGCCGCCGAAACGCTCGAGAAAGCTGGGGCCGAGGATTTTCATGAAGCCTGCACTGACCACGAGATCGGGTTCGTACTCGGCCACTGCTGCTGTCAGCGCCTCGTCCCAGGCGGCACGATTTTCGTAGGTCCTGATCGAGACCTTGAAGGACGGGATCTTCGAATCCGCAGCGTGCTCGGCGGCGAGGCAGTCACGATCTACACCGACGGCAACGATCTCGGCGGGGTATCCCTCGGCATGCGAAGCGTCGATCAGCGAAGTCAGCAGGGTTCCCGCGCCGGAAGCGAGTACGACTACCCGCGCGACAGAGTCGCGAAATTGGACCCTGTCGGGCATTGTCGGCTGCGGATTGTCGGCCGAGGCAGTCAGCGCACTACTCCTGAGAACTGGAAGATGATGCGGCCGGAGTATCGGCCGCATGACAGCCTAGTCGCTGGACTCCTGCGGCTTCGAGGGCAGGTCGGTCTCCGGCTCGGCCCCGGCTGTGGGGTCCGCCTCGGGTGCCGCGACAACCTCCGCGTCGACTACTTCGATCTCGACGGTTTCCTCTGTCACTACCTGCACGGGTTCGCCTGATTCTTCGACAATTTCGGCTTCGACGACCTTGGTCACTACCACCGCAGATTCCTGGGCGAGCACTTCGTCGGCATTTTCGTCGTCCTCGCCATCCGTTGTGGCCGCGGCCGTGATCGCAAGTTCGGGCTCGGATGCTCGAGCCGGTTCAGCCGTCGGCGGCGCAACCTCGTCCTTCATGTGTCCGCGGTGTGAGAACCACATCGCGAACAGCGCCGAGACGGTTCCGAACAATCCCAGCCACGCAAAAGTCAGAAGACCGAAGCCCCACCACAGGACCTCGACGGTGCCGAACTGCCCGAGGTCTCCCCCCGCAGCAATGGCAAGCAGAGCCATGACGACGCCGGCACCGGCAGCTGCCGTCAGCACTGCGAGCACACTGTCCTGCCCGGCGATGCGTCGAGCGCAATCACGGCCGAGCATCACACCCACCGCAGCCGGAACGACCAACAGCACCGGCCAGATTCCGCCGGCGACGCCTTCCGGAACCGCTCCGAGAAGGGGCAAGGGTGGCAGATCTCCACCGATGTTGCCGAACACGCTGATGGAGACGTTTCCGAAATCGGCCGTCGATCCCGTCATCACCGCGGCTGCACCGACCACGAGGTTCGGCAGGTAGAGCAGCGACAACACCGTCAATCCCAGTACGCCGACAAACCCGTTGCCGCGTGCGAGTAGGTCACCGACCGTCGACCACGACACGAGTAGCGACACCACAACGGCCACGGCGCCCGCAGCCAGCAGCGCTGCCGACGCGGCCGCGGCCGGACGAACAGCGGCAGATGCCCACGGCGGAATCTCGGCGACGACGCGATCCCAGTGCGCAGCAGCAACACCGACGGACGCGGCGATCAGGTGAATCCCGGCAACCCAGCCGAAAGCGGCCAACGTGTTGGGGCTCGACAGCGGAATTGCCGCGGAGGCGTCGGCGACAACGGCGAGAGCGATTGCCGTGATAGTCAACGGCCCGGCTACTGCCGCCCCCACCAGGCGGAGGGTGTCGTCACGGGAGTCGGTGTGCACCGCAGTCGACGCGCATCGGCGTGCAACCACCCACATCATGACGGCCGTCGGAAGCAATGGCAGTACACCGAGTTGGACGCCGCTGATAGTCGCCGGCACCTGGTGGATGACCAACCAGGTGGTGGCAATGGCGCCGAAGGTTCCGGTCAGGTCGCTGCTCGCCGATACCAAGGTGACCACGACGACAGCCGCGATCAGCAGCATCGTCAGGCCCGACGGTCGGAAGGCGACGGTCAGCAGCTTGCGCGCCAGGTCCGGGTTCGGTCCCGGGCGACCGCCGCCGACGCGGCCGCTGCCAGTACGACCACGTCCGGGTCGTGAGGACGTGGGACGGGACCGGGTGCCATCAATCAAAGAACTCATCCCCTCGAGGGTTTCACTCGACAGTGCGCCGCGCACTCAGGCGCGCCGTCGGGCTCACGGAATGTGGCCTCCACCCGCAGCGGGTCGGAGGCCACATTCATGTTCGTGAAACGAAGAAGTACTACTGCTGACGCTCGTCGGGGTTCTGCGAGCCGAAGACCTTGGTCTCGGCCGCGGAATCGCTGCTGCCCTGGTCAGGTTCCGCAGACGGCGTCGGCGCTTCGAAGGTAGGCGGCTCGAAGCCCGTCGGCTGCTCGGTCGAGCCAGTCTGCTGCTGGTTGTACGGCTGGCCGTAACCGCGTGGAGCGGTGAACTGATCCGACGAGTAACTCGGGTTCGGCTGACTCGCGGGCTGAGAGGTCAGCGGATGGTAAGACGACGTCGTCGCGGCCGACGAGTCGGTCTGTCCGGGATTCTGCACCGGGTTCTGACCGTAGGGAGACGCAGTCTGGCCGTAAGGCGGCTGCGAAGCGGTCGGGTCGACCGGGGCGGCGTGCGCTCCCCCGTATCCCTGCTGCTGCGCCTGCCCGTACTGCGGATTCTGCTGGTACTGGCCCGGCTGCTGAGCCTGCTGAGGCTGGCCGTACTGAGCCTGTCCGTATCCCTGTGGCTGACCTGGCGCCTGCCCCGGCGCCTGGCCGTAAGGCTGCGGCTGACCGTACTGCTGAGCTACCGGACGCGGCGCGGGAGCCTTCAGGATTCCGATCTCGAACAACAACGCGGCGACTGCGACGACGGTCTGCACGAACGAGAGGATCAGCACGATGATCAGGCCCCAACCGAGGCTGATGTCGACGTAGTCGCTGGTACCGACGGAGAAAGCGGCGAACACCAAAGCGAAGAAACCCGTGAGGGTGAGCGCTGCGGCAATGCCCGCATACGACTGCTTCGGGAGTAGCGATACGCCCGCGACCACACCGCCGGCGAAAACGAATCCGAGGCCGTAGATGCTCGACTCGAAGAAGCTCGAACTGGTGTCCAGGCCGCTACCGATGCCGCTGCTGCTTCCACTGATCGACGTGAAAGGCGCAAAACCGAGCAGGAAATTGATCAGGCCGAGTGCCGCGACGGCGATGAGCAGGATGAATCCGAGATTCTTGGTTCCACCGCCCGCTGCCGGCTGATTCGGTGGCCCGAAGCTGGGCCCTTGCGGCGTGAACGTCATGACTTCTCCTCGTAGACGGTCTTCGATGGTTACCAGCGTATGTGTCTCGACTTCGCACGCTAACACCGACAGGAGACAATGGGCAGATGCCCTTTACCCTCGCGCCCGGCGCCGACCACGTCGTCGAAACCGAGGTGAAGCACTCACGATTCATCGCCGCGCTTCACCGAGTAGACGACGCCGAAGCCGCCACGGAGTTCGTCGCGGAGCAGAAATCGCTGTATCCCGATGCGCGCCATCATTGTTCGGCTTTCGTGATCGGATACGAGGCGAACTCACGCGTCGAACGTGCACACGACGACGGTGAACCGGGCGGCACTGCCGGGGTGCCGATGCTTCAGGTTCTCAAGTCTCGAGATCTGGTCGATGTGATTGTTGTCGTCACGCGCTATTTCGGCGGAATCAAGCTCGGCGCCGGTGGATTGGTCCGCGCGTATTCGGGAGCGGTCTCGGTGGCTCTCGATTCGGCCGAGCTTGTGGCCAGGGAGAGAAAGGTCCTGCGCACTTTGGCGATCCGGCACTCAGAGGCCGGTCGGGTGGAAGCGGAGCTGAGAGCGCGGGGCGTCTCGGTGCTCGGAACTACGTATGGATCGAAGGCGGTGATGACGCTCGCCGCCGGTGACGCCGATGATCTCGATTCGATCGTCGCATCCATCACATCCGGTGCCGGGCAGTTGGAACCTGCCGGGTCGATGTGGGTCGATACCACTGTGCGTGGTTAAGGAGTCCGGAGACTCCCTAACCACGCACGGGGGCGAAGCCCCTTACAGGGACTGAAGAATCTCGCGAGCGAGAGCAGCGGTAGCGGACGGCGTCTTGCCGACCTTCACGCCTGCAGCTTCGAGAGCTTCCTGCTTTGCCTGAGCAGTTCCCGAGGAACCGGAGACGATGGCACCGGCGTGGCCCATGGTCTTGCCTTCGGGAGCGGTGAAGCCTGCCACGTAGCCGACGACCGGCTTGGTGACGTTGGCCTTGATGTAATCGGCTGCACGCTCTTCCGCGTCGCCACCGATTTCACCGATCATCACGATGACCTTGGTCTCGGGATCCTTCTCGAACGCCTCGATGGCGTCGATGTGGGTGGTTCCGATGACCGGGTCGCCGCCGATGCCGATGGCGGTGGAGAAGCCGAAGTCACGGAGTTCGTACATCATCTGGTAGGTCAGGGTGCCCGACTTGGAGACCAGGCCGATGGGGCCGGTGCCTGCAATGTTGGCGGGCGTGATGCCGACGAGGGCCTCACCCGGGGTGATGATGCCGGGGCAGTTCGGTCCGATGATGCGCGTCTTCTTGCCCTTGGACTCGTTGTACGCCCAAGCGTAAGCGGAGTCCTGAACCGGGATGCCCTCGGTGATGACCACGAGGAGCGGGATCTCCGCGTCGATGGCCTCGACGATGGCGTCCTTCGAGAAGGCCGGGGGAACGAATGCGATGGAGACGTCTGCGCCGGTCTCCTTGATTGCCTCTTCGACCGTCGCGAAGACGGGGAGCTCGACAGGGGAACCGTCAGCTGCAACGTGCGAGACCGTGGTGCCGGCCTTGCGAGCGTTGACGCCGCCGACGACCTGGGTGCCGGCCTTGAGCATCAGAGCGGTGTGCTTGGTGCCCTCGCCGCCGGTGATGCCCTGGACGATGACCTTTGAATCCTTGGTGAGGAAGATTGCCATTGTTCTGTGAGTCCCTTACTTCGCTGCGTGAGCGAGTTCGGCGGCCTTGTCGGCGGCCTCGTCCATGGTTGCGACGACCGTGACCAGCGGGTGGTTGGCCTCGGCGAGGATGCGACGACCCTCTTCGACGTTGTTTCCGTCCAGGCGAACGACGAGCGGCTTGTTGGCCTCGTCACCCAGGGTCTTCAGTGCGCCGACGATGCCGTTGGCAACTGCGTCACACGCGGTGATGCCGCCGAAGACGTTGACGAACACGCTCTTGACCTGTGCATCGTTGAGGATGACATCCAGGCCGGCAGCCATGACTGCAGCGGAAGCTCCGCCGCCGATGTCGAGGAAGTTGGCGGGCTTGACGCCACCGTGGTTCTCGCCGGCGTATGCGACGACGTCCAGGGTGGACATGACCAGGCCTGCGCCGTTGCCGATGATTCCGACCTCGCCGTCGAGCTTGACGTAGTTGAGGTCGTTTTCCTTGGCCTTGAGCTCGAGGGGATCGGTAGCGTCGCGATCCTCGAATGCCTCGTGGCCGGGCTGACGGACCGCTGCGTTCTCGTCGAGGGTGACCTTGCCGTCGAGGGCGAGGATCTGATCGTCAGGCGTACGAACGAGGGGGTTGACCTCGACGAGGAGTGCGTCTTCGCCGATGAAGACCTCCCACAGCTTCTGGATCGTCACGGCCGCTGCGTCGAGCACCTCTGCGGGCAGCTTTCCTGCCTCGGCGATGCTGCGCGCGAACGCGAGGTCGACGCCCTTGACTGCGTCGACGGGGATCTTGGCGAGAGCGTCGGGGTTCTCCTCGGCGGTGACCTCGATCTCGACGCCACCCTCTACCGAGCACATGGCCAGGTAGGTGCGGTTGGTGCGGTCGAGCAGGAAGGAGATGTAGTACTCCTCGGCAATGTCACTTGCCTCTGCGACCAGCAGCTTCTTGACGACATGGCCCTTGATGTCCAGGCCCAGGATTGCCTCGGCGTTTGCCACTGCGGCATCCACGTCGGGCGAGTACTTGACGCCACCGGCCTTGCCGCGGCCGCCTACCTTGACCTGTGCCTTCACCATCACGGGCTTACCGATTTCTTCGGCAATCTCGCGTGCGCCGGCGACTGTGTCTGTAACACGTCCAGCCGAAGTCGGCACTCCGTGCTTGGCGAAGAGTTCCTTCGCCTGGTATTCGAAGAGATCCATCTGCTCACCGTCTCGTCTGCGTTGTCACCCGCTCGAGGGGTAGGAGCGGGTCTGTTCTGGACTTTAACCAGTTGCCGCGTTCGGTTTGCGCCCGCATTGATGCTATGTGGCCCAAGTCACGCGCAATTGCCCGATGAGGCACGCCTCACCGATTCGGCAAGGTGGCCACACCGAATTTGTCAAGCATCAGTCTCACTGATTCTTGCGCTCGAGAACGCTGCAACGAGAAGCAACACTATGCCCGTGGCCGCTGTGATCGCACCCACCCCCACGGTTGCGTCCGATATGCGCGATGACGTGAGTGGCCACTCACCGACGTACACCAGAGCTGCCACGGCAGATCCGATCAGCAATGCCGCGCCCCGCGACGGCCGCGCGGACGCTGCGATCACAGCGGCGATCACGACGGTGACGCCGACGAGCAGTTGACCCCAGACGTCAATTCCCCACGGCCACTCCAGAACTGAGGCCGCCGTATAGGCGTCGCCCTGATAGAGGGGAAGCGCGGTTCCGATCAGGACAGCGACGGCGCCGATCCCACCGACGAGAAGCACCAGCCCTCGCGAACCGCCACCTACCGACCTGTCGACATCCTCACGCTCGGCGCTTCCCGCCAGCCAGACGAGCAGTCCCGTCGCCGCAGCGAGGAAAGCCGCGCCGCAGAGCACGAAGGCACCGGCCCCCAACCCGACGCCTGGTACGTCCGTCGCGATGACCGCCGACTGCATGACAGCGGCGACTCCCATCACGACCGTGGTCCACAACACGCCGACGGCCGGCCGCACCACCGCGGCGCGGCCCGGGGCGAACAAGCCCAGACCGGCGACCAGCAGTACAGCAGCCGCGAGCAGGACAACTCGAGACGAGAGCATGGACGGTTCGGGGATGTTCTCCGGCAACGACAGGACCGGAAGTGCCACCCCCAGGGCTGCCACTGCTGCGGTGACAACTGCGCCGATACCGGCAACGCGGTGAAGTCTGTTCACCCGCGCTTGCGCCGCCCGGGACTGAGCCACCATCGCCGCTTTCAGCGCACCCTTTGTCGTCTTCGCGGGTGCGCGAACCACACTTTCAGCGGGAATCGCATCTTTTTCACGCCTGGAAGCGAGGTAGGGAGCTGAAACGCCGATCACGGCGATGACCACGGCGGCCAGTGCCCCGACCACCGATCCCGAACCGACGCCGATCCGATCGCCGGCCGCGAACCCAGCCATCACCCTGGTTCCACTGACTGCGAGTGCGCCGAGTCCGACACCGATCAGGGCGCCGCAGCCCACCGGTAGCGAGATGGACGTCAATGCCGCCGCGACCGCAACGAGTACCGCGACGCCGACCAATCCCGTACCGACGGCGGTAGCCGCCGCCGAGTCGACGAGCGGTTTGACCAGAAAGATCGGATCCTGCGAACTGAAGGAAGGACCGAACAGGGAGAGCACGAACACCACCGCGGCCAGAATCAGCAGCGCTGTCGGCCACCCACCGATCCGCCCGCCAACCGATCGCCCGTCGAATTCCGCGGCGCGAGCGCTGCCGTATCCGTCCCGCTCTGATTCACGATGGACGACCATGAAGCCGAGGACACCAGACACCACAAGAAGTCCGTGGCCCGCGAGCGCGAGATAAGCGCCCGGACCCGCATCGATCGAACCCGCCGAAATCGGACGGAAAAGGTCCAAGCGGTTTGCATCGATTGCGTCGACGAACAACTGAACGTCGAGGATCGCCGCGCCGAGGGACACCGCGCCGATACCTGCCAGGAGTCCACCTGCGAAGGCGGGCCTGCGCCCCGAGGTGAGCACCGCAACCAGCGGCACGACGATCGTGCAGACGGCCGCGAAGAGAGCGACAGAAGCAAGAGCCCCCGTCGTGTCGACCCCGCGGCCACTCCCGACTCCGACGACGGGACTGGCTGCCACTCCGACGGCACCGAGCAGTCCGATTACCGCCGCGAGTGGCGCCCCGGACTTCACTCCGGGGTCGTCGAAACGCGCCTGCGACGTAGTTCCAGGTGTTGTGGACACTCGATCGACGGTAGTGCCTGAATGGACCGGTGATCCGGTTGTGACACGCGTGATCACGAAACGAGATGATTCGTCCGTTTTGCCCGGATCGACATATTCCCAGGTCAATCTGTGAGGCACGTCACATAATCGGACAGGTTTCCGCTACGGCTTGCGCCCATCGCAATCATTTCGTTACCGTCAGTCGGTCTAAGTCACGGGCTGATCACGAACTCGAGGAGAGAACCGGCATATGCATCACCGCAGCCAGTTCACCGCTAGTAGGTTCTCGAACTCAGCTCCAGACGAGGTCACGACCACTTATCCAACGCACTCGGCCAGGCGTTACACCGAGACCAAAAGTTCTGAGATCTCTACCGATATGTTCACTCGAAATTCATCCTCCACGTCGTCAGATTCCGACTCTCACGAGTTCGTCGAGTCCGACGTGATCAGCACCCCCACTTACGCCTCCTCCGCACCGACAGTCGATGTCGAATCTCCGGTTCGCCGCAGCGGTGCTCACCGACTCCCCACCCCTCCCTCCGCTCTCAAGGGCCGCGCCGCCGTTCTGGCAGTTGCAGCCGGCGCGGTTGTCGCCGCGGGCCAGGCAGTTGTCAACGACGGTTCCTCTTCTGCCGCCGACCACTCGGAAGTTGCACTCGCCAACGAGTCCTCCGCGATCGGTACCACCGCAGAACCGCAGGCCGCTCAGTTCGCTCCGGCCACCTCCACGGCAGCCACCACCGAGGCCGACGCTCCGCAGGTCCTCAACGTCGCAGCGCCGACCGACCTCTCCCAGTTCAGCAACCTGCTTGCCAAGGGCCAGCGTTTCAGTGACGAGCGCGCAGCACGCGAAGCCGCTGCCCGTCGCCCGCTGTTCGTCCTGCCGGCAGTGGGCACGTTCACGTCCAACTTCGGCACCCGCTGGGGCACCCTGCACGCCGGCGTCGACATCGCCGCCCCGATCGGGACGCCCATCGTCGCCGTCGCCGACGGCAAGGTCATCGATTCAGGTCCGGCTTCCGGGTTCGGCATGTGGGTACGCCTGCAGCACGCAGACGGAACGATCACCGTCTACGGCCACATCGACACGTCCACCGTCACGGTCGGTCAGCAGGTCATGGCCGGCGACCAGATCGCCACTGTCGGCAACCGCGGCTTCTCCACCGGCCCGCACCTTCACTTCGAGGTTCATCTCGCCGGCGAGAACAAGATCGATCCCCTCCCCTGGCTCGCCTCACGCGGCATCAGCCTCGGCGTCGAGCAGGACTGATCGCAAGCCCAACGCTTCTGATGAAAAACTTCCGGCCCGCACCTTTCCAGGTACGGGCCGGAAGTTTATGCCTGTCTTCTACAGCTTCACCATCGGCACACCGCCGATGAGCATCAACCGCACCTTGCCCGCGCTACCGAAGTCGATGGTGACCGTCGCGGTGGGGCCAGTGCCCTTGGTTTCCAACACGGTGCCCAGACCGTACTTGTCGTGACTGACGCGGTCACCCGTGGCGAGGACCAGAACGTTGTTGCGGCCACGCGCGGCACCGAAACTGGGAGTCGACGCGGCCTTGCCGGACCCTCCCCCGTAGTTCTGCCCGCCGCCGTATCCCTGGCCGCCCTGGCTGCCGTAGCGACTTCCGCTGCCGTAACCCGGCCTGCCGCTTCCGAATCCGCCACCGGTGCCCGGATCCTCACGGCGCCAGTTGATCAGGTCCTCCGGGATCTCCTGGATGAACCGCGACGCCGGGTTCTGGATCGGTTGCCCCCACGCCGAACGCATGATCGCGCGCGTCAGGTACAGGCGCTGCCTGGCACGGGTGATGCCGACGTAAGCAAGTCGACGCTCTTCGGACAACTCCGCCGGATCACCGAGGGCGCGCATGTGCGGGAACTGCCCGTCCTCCCAACCGGTGACGAAGACGACCGGGAACTCGAGGCCCTTGGCGGTGTGAAGCGTCATCATGGTCACGACGCCGTCGTCGGAGTCCGGCAGTTGATCGGCGTCGGCGACAAGCGATACCCGTTCGAGGAAGGCGGCAAGCGAACCCGGATCGGGTTCGCCTTCACGCATTGCTGCGGTTTCCTCGTCGTCCGGATCGATCAGCCCGGCCGCGTTTCGCGCGTCGGAACTGAATTCCCTTGCCACGCTGACGAGTTCGTTCAAGTTGTCGAGTCGCGCGCCGTCCTGCGGATCGCTGCTCGCCGCAAGCTCGGCGCGGTAGCCGGTGCGCTCGAGCACCGCCTCGGCAACCTCACCGATGTCACCGAGCTCGAACGGTTCGTCCTCGTCGGCGGCTGCTGTCGGTAGCAGGGCCCGCAGCCCGTCCATCATCTCGAGGAACGACGCGATGGCCTTCTGTGACCGCGTATTGAGCAGCGCCACTTTGCCTTCCGCGCCGTCACGGAGAGCGGCGGCGAAGCTGATGTTGCGGTGCTCGGAGTGCACGGCGACGCAGGCTTCGGCTCGATCACCGATACCGCGTCGGGGCGTGTTGAGAATGCGTCGCAGGCTCACGGTGTCGTCCTCGTTGGCGAGGACGCGCAGATACGCGACGATGTCCCGAACTTCCTTGCGCTCGTAGAAGCGAACGCCGCCGACCACCTTGTACGGCACTCCGAGTCGAATGAAGATCTCCTCGAGCGCGCGTGAGGAGTTGTTGGTCCGGTAGAACACCGCGATGTCGGCGAACTTGGTCTCGCCCTGGTCCACCAGCCGATCGATCTCCGAGGCGACAAACGATGCTTCGTCGTGCTCGTTGTCTGCAACGTAGCCGACGATCAGTTCGCCTTCACCCGAATCGGTCCACAGACGCTTTTCTCGTCGGCCGGTGTTCTTGGAAATCACGGAGTTGGCCGCAGACAGAATGTTCTGCGTCGAACGGTAGTTCTGTTCGAGAAGGATGGTCCGAGCATCCGGGTAGTCGCGTTCGAACTCTTCGATGTTGCGGATAGTGGCTCCGCGGAATGCGTAGATCGACTGATCGGCGTCACCGACGACGCACAGTTCGGCCGGGGCAACGGCGTGGTCGGACTCTCCGGCTCCGCCGACCAGTTCACGCACAAGCATGTACTGCGCGTGGTTGGTGTCCTGGTACTCGTCGACGAGCACGTGACGGAAGCGGCGGCGGTAGTACTCGGCGATCTGGGGAAACGCCTGGAGAAGCGCGACGGTCTCACCGATGAGATCGTCGAAGTCGAGTGCGTTCGCCGCACGCAACCGCTGTTGGTAGTGGCCGTAGA
Source organism: uncultured Rhodococcus sp. (assembly GCF_963525155.1). Lineage (NCBI taxonomy): Bacteria > Bacillati > Actinomycetota > Actinomycetes > Mycobacteriales > Nocardiaceae > Rhodococcus > uncultured Rhodococcus sp. Next base: position 1,369 of record NZ_CAURKP010000054.1, on the reverse strand, counting down.
CCTTGGCGATCAGTCGCGGAAGTTCGGCCGGATCCTGATCGGCTGCGACAACCGCCTCTTCCGGTCCGACGAGTTCGTTCTTCAGATTGGAGATATGCGTAGCGAGAAGCCGCGCGGAGAATCGTTTGGTGTCGAGCTCGAGGTCCTTCGAGATCATCGTCAGCAGTCGACGCGAATCGTCGGAATCGTAGATCGAGAAATTCGAGTTCAAACCGGGCAGGAGCGCCGCCTGTGCTCGCAGGATCCGCACGCAACTGGAGTGGAACGTCGAGACCCACATGGCGTTGGCACGCGGTCCGACAAGAGCTGCCACACGCTCGCGCATCTCGGCCGCAGCCTTGTTGGTGAACGTGATGGCCAGGATCTGACCGGGGGTGACACCCCGTTCGGCCAACAGATAGGCGATGCGACGCGTCAGCACTGCAGTCTTGCCCGAGCCGGCGCCCGCGACTATCAGCAACGGCGAACCGGCATGGACCACGGCCTCGCGCTGTTGCGGGTTGAGACCCTCGAGGAGGGCGTCCGAACCCGCGTCGTGTCCCCGCGCGCCGCCCCCGTCGTGCTGGGAATGTCCGTCGTGCTCACCGAGTGCTGGGTACGTGTTCATCGCCTGTCCACGCTACCGGCGTCCACCGACACGGTCGTCAGTGCGTCCACCTGCTGGTAGAGGCACTTGGATTACCTGTGTCGAGCATGGCAAACTGGACGCTATGTTCAGCATTTCCGTTCGCGACAACACGGCCGACCCCGTCGGCCCGCTGTGGCGTTACTTTACGTGCCCCGGACCTCGGTGCACGTGATCTGAACAGCTCACCCGCCCCTGGTCCGAATCGGATCCGGGGCATTTTCGTCAGTGTGCCTGGATCGGTAACGACCCGAGCCGAGACCACGATCCACGCAGTAGGAAGAGGAGACGAATAGCAATGAGCACCCAGGCTGCAGCCCCCCATGGAAATACTGTCGATACTGTAAAAACTGCTCCGACAGACGTCGAGATCCCCCAGAGTGAGGCGGAGATCGACGAACTACGGAAAGAAATCGACCGTCTCGACGCCGAGATCCTCGCGGCCATCAAACGCCGCTCCGAGGTCTCCCAGATCATCGGCCGTACCCGGATGGCATCGGGTGGTCCGCGTCTGGTGCACAGCCGCGAGATGAAGGTCCTAGAACGATTCAACGAGCTGGGCCAGGAAGGCCACACTCTCGCGATGCTGCTCCTGCGCCTGGGCCGCGGACGCCTGGGCCACTAGCGCACACCCAGATCACTTGCGAACGGCCACATCGGATGCCTCTGGCAGTCCCGATGTGGCCGTTCGCGGGTGTATCAGCTCTCGCGCGCGCTGTACTTCGTGGTCAGGTCTTCCTCGAT
>NZ_CAURKP010000053.1:0-30609 GCF_963525155.1 uncultured Rhodococcus sp. | reverse complement strand
CGATCTTGCCGCGGGTCAGGCGGGCCACGCCGACGCCCAGGAGCAACAATCCGGTGAGGATCAAGTAACCGACGATGATCGATCGAGATACGCCACCCGCTGCGATCGAGGAGACGATGACCCCACCGACGAACAGAATCGGAACGATGGTGGTCAGCGGCACGGTGACGCTCGGCGCAACCGCTCGTGGGGCAGTGTCGGCTTTCCGTTCGCTGGTCGTCTTCGAGCGCTTGGTGAGTGCGCCGTAGATTCGATCAGCAAGGGGGAGTGCGACATACATGCCGACATACACGCCGAGGAGGCCGGTGATGATGTTGGATGTGGCCGCCACGGCGAGTACCTGGTCGGCCATCTCGGGGTGCGCCGAAACGACGCTGGCGGCAGCGGCAGCCATCATCGAGCCGGATCCGACGCCGGCACCCATCGCCAACGCGAGGGGGTCGAAGATGTTGAAGGATGTAGCCAGTGACGCAATCAGGCTGATCAGCACGGCACCGAACAGAGTGCCGAAAACGTACATCGACAGGACTCCACGGTACTGGTCGGAATCGGGGCCGTAGCGTTCGCTGACCATCGCGAAGGAGCCCTCGCGGTCGATGGAGAAGGTTGCTCCGACGGTGGCCGGCCCCATCCGAAGGAGTACCGCCAGCGGGAGTGCGAGAGCGATAGTGCCGAACAAGTGCCCCAATTCCTGCAGTAGCAGTGCGGGGCCCGCCTCGAACAACAATTGGATGTTCGGGCCGATGGTGAAAGACAACCTTGCACAAAGCAAGAGAACAGCCAGGCCCATGATTGCCGAGGCTGCAGCCTGAAGGTCGAGGCCGAGTGGTTTCCACTTCTGGCTCGAGACGACACCGCCGGCAATCAGTCCCCACACCATGGGCAGGATCGTGATGGCGGCAGCGCCGACGGGAATCACTGCGGGGCCGATCAGTTGCGCGCCTGCCGCAAGCCCGAGGAGCAGAGTCACCACGATCCACAGGCGTGGCGACCGCATGGCGAAAACGACTTTTTGCGTCGCGGTTTGATCGCTGACCGGAGAATCGTCATGCGAGACAGGGAATGCTTCGGTCATGTCGGTGTCTTTCTCGAGGGGGCGAACGAACGCAAGATGTAAGCGTTCTCGAGGCTCGGGATTTGGTGGACTATTGATGTGATGAAGTTAGGATCGACGCGTTTCGATCCTGTTTCGGTGCAGCATTCTTTTGAAAGTGAGGTCCTCGGTGCAGGATCAGATGCTCAAGGACGACGATCTTCGGCTGTTGAACGCACTGCAGATCAGGCCGCGAGCGTCGTGGTCCGAGCTTTCACGCGCGATCGGTTCCGACCCGGTCACCCTGACCAGGCGTTGGGAGCGTCTGCACTCGCAAGGAATAGCGTGGATCGCTGCGTACCGTGGTGGACCCATCGTGTCGGCGACCGCACTTCTCGAGATCGAATGCGCACCGGCACAGACCATGAGCGTTGCCGAACAGATCGCGCACGATCCCGAAGTTCTCACAGTCGATCTCACAACCGGCAATCGGGATCTGCTCGTCACGCTCACCTGCACAATTGTCCAGGTACGTGTTGGAGCGAACACAATCCCTGCCGATGATCACCGCGATGCGAACTCAGATCGTGTCCTCGGCGAACTCCGACGCGAGGAACTGGCGTCTACGTGCTCTCGATGCGGAAGAAATTGCCGCGCTCGAGGCGGCCCCGGCGGGAAAGATTCGTGGTGTACGCGCCGGCGAAGAGGAACAGTCGCAGCTGTTCGACATTCTTTCTCGCGAACCACGTGTCACCGTCTCGGCACTCGCTGCAGCCCTCGGAGTCACGCCGGCTCGCGCTGGGGCGCTCCTTTCTCACGAGCTGTCGACGGGGCGACTGGTCGTCCGCACGGAGATTGCTCGGCCCTACTCCGGCTGGCCGGTCTACGCCTGGTACTTCTTACGTCTCGACGGGCGAAAGGAGGCAATTGCTCAGCGCCTTTCGCACCTGCGTGAGGCGAGGCTTGTTGCTTCTACGATCGGCAGCTACGACATCGCATTGGCGGTGTGGCTGCGCTCGATCGACGACGTGCAGCGTCTGGAAGGTTATCTCGCCGACCAGTTTCCGGGTGTATCCGTGGTGGACCGGTCGATCGTCCTGCGTACGCCGCATCACCTGCATCGGACGATCGATGTGTCGGGTCGAAGCATGCCGAAGCACGGGTGACCCGCAACGCGTTCGCGCGGGTCGGGTGCTCTCCGACTAGTTGGGGATCGCCACGTCGACGATCAAGCCGAAGTGATCGGAACCTTCGATGTCGATCCGCTCGAGTGACTTCGCCTGTCCGCCCCGCAGAAGTACATGGTCGATGCCGACGATCGCGGGAAATTTCTTGTCCGCCGGATAGGTGCGCACGATGCCTACTCCCAATTGGTCTGCGGCATCGGAGTAGCCGACATCGAGGAGGTCACGGAATTGCTTGTGCGTGAATGTGGTGTTGAAGTCGCCACTGACGATGACGGTTTCCTCGGCGGCAGCAGCGTCGAGCGCGTTTCGCAAAGTGCTCAGCTCGGCAGTCCACACGTCGGGCGGGGTCACGTACGCCGGTCCGGGGTGAACCGCCAGAAGGGTGAACGTAGTCGAGAAGCCCACTTCGGCAACAAGATTGGTCGGTCCGAATCCGTTCAATTCCCGAGTGTCCGTCAGCGGATAACGGCTGTAAATACCGGCGCCACCCCCGCCGGCCTCGTCCGGTACCAAGTAGTGATGCGGCAGCAGTTGCTCGAGTCCTTGATCTCTGAGAGAGCCTTCGAGTGATGTGGTCAGTTCCTGAACCGTCAGGACGTCGACTGCCTTCTCGCGCACCGTCGCAGTCAAACTGGCGGGATCTGCCTGCCCGAAGAGAAGGTTTGCTTGCATTACGCGCAGAGTCGGCCCGTCGATTTCGGAACTGTTTGCCACATACAGTGGACTGATCACCGACGCGCCCACCGCAATCAGTACCACCGAGATCGCCAGCAGGATCCAGCGGCGAAAGACCAGGCATATCAGGGACGCTGCGAGTGTGACCGCAAGCAGTATCGGGACGAAGGAGGCCACGGCGATCAACGGGTTGATCGGCTTGGTGGAGTACAACGCGATCAGCGCGACAACGCCGACGGCGATACCGCCCACGCCGGCGACCTGAGCGATACGGCGTGCCGGAACATTGTCCGTCGTGAATCCCATACCAAACGGTACCCAATGCAGCCACGGCTCCCGACTGCCTGGCGTTTGTCAGTCGTCGGTTCGGGTGCGGAATGCGTTCACGGCGGCTTCGACGGTCGGGTAGAAGTGCGTCGAATCGAATCGATCCCCGACTCCGAATCGGATGAGTCGATCCTTGATCGGACCTTTCATCTCTGCGAATGCCAACCGAATTCCTTTGCCTTCGAGGAATGTATCCAGATCGACGAGTTCGTCGACTGCCGTTGTATCGAGTCCGGTGATCGGTTCGGCGGCTATAACCACCCAGTCGACCGGATCTGGCGCCTTGGCGACGACGGAGCGAACGTACTCGTCGAAGATCTCGCCGTTCGCGAAAAACAGTGGCGCGTCAAACCTCACCAACACCAGGCCGGGGATGCGATGCCCATCTGGATGGCGTTCGATGTCGTGGAATCCGGTGGGTTCGCCCGTCTCGACGAGTTCGGTTCGATGTGGCTGCCATACCTGCGCGATGACCGCTGCGAAGGACAGTCCGATCGCAACAAGGATGCCTTGTAGCACACCGACCAGGGCGACGCCCAGAAACGCCGCGACGGCGAGGCCGAATTCCACGGTGCTCATGCGCCACATGCGGACCATGCCGCCCACGTCGATCAGTGCACACGCGGCGACGATGACGACGGCGGCCAGTGTTGCATCGGGCAGATATGCCGTGAGTCCGGGAGCGACGAGGACGAACACCAGGACCGCGAGCGCCCCGACGACGCCGGCCAATTGTGTGTGCGCCCCACTCTGTTCGGCTACCGGAGTTCGTGACCCGCTCGCCGAGATCGGAAACCCGCCGAACAGCCCGCCGGCCACGTTCGCGACACCGATCGCCTTCATTTCGGTACTGCCGTTCACGTCCTCGCCGTGGCGGGCGGCGAAGGTGCGCGAGAGAACGCCGGTGTCGGCGAAGGCAATCAATGCGATACCGGCGGCGGGCCCGATCAGATGGCCGACGTCCTGCCAGGTGACTCCACCGACGGAAGGGAGGGGGAGTCCTTCCGGTAGTGCGCCGACCATACCGATGTCATCGGTGAGACCGGCGGCAGCGGACAAGACTATGGCCGCGACAACGGCCACCAGAACGCCGGGAACAACAGGTACCCAGAGCCGGAAGGCGACTATGACGACTAGCGAACCGACACCGATGGCGGCAGCGAGGGGGTCGACGTCGCCACCCACCAGGGCCTTTGAGATCCCGCCGATTTCACCGAGTAGACCGGACGCGTCGACGGAGAATCCGAGCAGCTTGGGAATCTGACCAACTACGACGACGAGTGCAATGGCATTGAGGTAGCCGAGACGGATCGGTTTCGAGAGGAGTTCGGTCACGAAGCCGAGACGAAGGAATCCGCCGATCACGAGGATGAGTCCGACAAGAATGGCGAGAACACCGGCTAGTGCAAGCGCATTCTCCGAATCGCCGACCACTGCCAGCGGTATGACCGCGGCGGCAATCAGCGGCGCCAGTGACGAATCAGGTCCGAGTACAAGGATTTTCGAGGGCCCGACTACCGCGTACGCGAGCAAAGGCACGATGGTGGCGTACAGCCCGGCGTACGCAGGCAACCCGGCGGCCTCGGCGTAGCCCATGCCTGCCGGGATGAGCAGGGCAGTCAAGACGAGTCCGGCAGTGACGTCTGTTCGCAACCACTCGCGGCGATACCCACGGGCAGTCGCGACGCCCGGTAGCCGACCTAGACTCTCCGCCCACATCATCGTTTGATTGTCCTCCCTCAGTGGAGCGAACGGGCGCGCTCGGGGGCAACCGCGGTGGTCGCAGGGAGGGGCGCAGGTGCCTGTGCGAGGCGGCGGCGTCGAATTGCCTTGTCCAACTCGACGACAACCGGGATGATCAGCGACCAACCCAGGCAGGCGAGCCACTGGGCGCCGGTCAGTGAGGTTGTCATGAGGAGGTCCTGGAGGACGCCCGCCTCGACGGCGAATACGGTCACGACCGTGGGGATCGTCAAGATCTTGATGGCACCGAGAACCGGTGGAACCACGCCGGACTCGGGATCACGCCGCATGGTCAGCCCCGCGAGAATCGAACCGAGAGAGAGCACTACGAATGCTGTGGTCATGGGAACATTCGCCTCGGAAGTACTCATTTCACCGGGTGCGAGAAGCATCGCCGCGAGTGTCACGGCAAATTGCAGGACACCGTACGCGAGCCACTGAGCGACTGCGCTTCGATGTGCGATCGGCATCTTGGGATCGCGCGGAGGCTTGTTCATCAGATCCGGTGGCGGCGGGTCGAGCATGATCACGGCGACGGGGAACAGTGTGATGAAGAAGTGCTGGAACAGCACCATCAGTGGCGTCAGTGCCACACCCTCGTTGATGTTGAAGATGCTCGCAGCGAGGAAGAGGAGAACCAAGGAGAAGAGTTTCGACATCTGGTAGCGGATGTACGAGACGATTTTTCCGTAGATGTTGCGGCCCAAAGTGATCGCGGCGATGAGGGTGCCGAAGTTGTCGTCGGTGAGCACCATCTTGCCCGCCTGTTTGGTCACCTCACTGCCCGAGCCCATGGCGACGCCGATGTCTGCCTTCTTCAACGCGGCGGCGTCGTTGACCGCGTCTCCGGTCATCGCGACGACGGCGCCACCGCTCTGCATGACATCGACCAAGCGAAGTTTGTCCTGCGGAGTGACGCGGCCGAACACGTGCAGGTTCGGCAACGCGGTCGACAGTTCTTCATCGGTCATCGCTTGCAACTCGCCTCCGCCCACCGAGCCCGGGCCGAGTCCGAGTTCGGCACCGATCGCTGCGGCGGTGATGGCATGGTCGCCGGTGATCATGCGGACATCGATGCCGGCCCGGTGTGCGGTGCGCACCGAATCGACCGCCTCCGGGCGTAGCGGGTCGATGATGCCTGCCATGCCGACAAACGTCAGGTCCTCGACGCAGGACATGGGGTCGGCCACGACAGCGTCTTCCCGTCCGTCGAGGCGTCTGACCGCGAATGCCAGCACCCGAAGACCCTTTTCGGACATGGACTGATTTGCGGCCGTGAGTTCCTCTCGGACTTCCTCGATCGGTACCGGTCGGCGGCCGGGGAGGAAGGCCGAAGAACACCGAGCGAGGACGACATCGGGTCCGCCTTTGACCAATCCGACGAACTGGCTTTCGCCGTCGACGTCGAGGTGGTGGTACGTGGCCATGAACTTGTACGCGGAATCGAACGGAACCGTCGCCACCCGCGGGTAGGTCCGTCTGGTCAGTGGGGCGTCGGCACCGATCTTTGCCGCGAGCACCACGAGCGCGGCCTCGGTCGGGTCGCCGACAACTTCCCCGGAATCGGAAACCGTGGCATCGCTGTCGAGACACAGTCCGTATGCGAGAAGGGTGAAGTCGGGCGGCGCCTCGCCGGCAACCTGCGTTATCCTTCCCGCTTTGGCATAGCCTTCGCCCTCGACCGTGTACCAACGGCCGTGGACGTACAGCGATCGGACGGTCATCTGGTTCATGGTCAGCGTGCCGGTCTTGTCCGAGTTGATTGCACTGGTGGCGCCGAGTGTTTCGACGTCGGTCAGGTTCTTCACGACGGCCTTGGCGTCGGCCAGTTGACGGGCACCGTAGGCCAGCATCGCCTGGACGAATGTTGGCAGGCCGGTCGGAATCGCGGACACTCCCATTGCGATACCAAGGAGCAGAAGCGTAGTCAGATCCTGCCCACGAATGAGCCCGATGACGACGATGACGATCACTGCCGTCCACGCGATGATTCCGAGAAGTTTGGTGAGAGAGTCCAATTCACGTTGAAGTGGCGACTTGCCAGGGGCGACCGCCGACAACATCGACGCGATCCGGCCTATCTGCGTCTGCATCCCGGTCTCGGTGACCACCATGGTCGCCGTGCCGCGGGTGACCGAGGTGTTCTGGAAGACCAGATTGCTGCGGTCTCCGAGCGGAATATCCTCGTTGTTCAGCGTATTCGGGTCCTTCGGTATCGGCGCGCTTTCCCCGGTCAATGCGGCTTCCTGCGTCTCCAGGGTGGTGGTGGCGAGCAACCGTCCGTCGGCAGCGATGATGTCTCCTGCCTCGACTTGGACGATGTCACCCGGCACCAGTTCGGTAGCGTCGAGTTGTATCAGGTTCCCGTCACGAATGACCCGTGCTTGGGGCGTCTGCATCTTGGCGAGGGCGTCGACGCTCGCCCGTGCCTTCAACTCCTGTCGAGTTCCGAGGACGATGTTGAGCACGACGAGCACCGCCACCACGATTGCTGTCGGCACTTCACCGATGGCGATGCTGACCGCGGCCACGGCGACGAGCATCAAGTTCATCGGATCTTTCAGCTGCAACAGCGCGATCGACCACGTCGACGGCGGTGGCGTCGAGGTGATTTCGTTCGACCCGTAGCGTCGTCGCCGTTGGTCGGCCTCATCCGACTGCAGTCCGCGCTCCGGGTCCGACTGCAGTACGGACACGACTGATTCGCCACTCTGCGCATGCCACGGGGTGGGGCTCATGACCGCACATCCTTTCCTTGGCGATCGTCAATACCGGGTCGGAATCCAGTGCAGCGGTTGTTTGGGAGTCTGGTAGCCGTGAGCCTTCTGCCGTTTCGGCAGGGTGATGTCCGTGGATTGCACGGGCTCGTAGGGGATCTGACTCAGAATGTGGCTGATGATGTTGAGTCGTCCGCGTTTCTTGTCATTGTTGTTTGCGACATACCATGGCGCCCAGCCGGTGTCGGTGAAGCGAAACATCTCGTCGCGGGCACGCGAGTAGTCGTACCAATGACTGAACGACCTCAGATCGAGATTCGACAGCTTCCAGATCTTTCGAGGGTCGTCGATCCGGCTCTGCAGACGTAAGAGCTGCTGTTCTTCGCTGACCTCGAGCCAGTACTTGAGCAGAATGACTCCCGATTCGACGATCGCGCGTTCGACGGTCGGAATGAGCTGGAGAAATTGATGTGCTTGTTCTTCGGTGCAAAAGCCCATTACTCGTTCTACACCGGCACGGTTGTACCAACTTCGGTCGAAGATGACGATCTCACCGGCAGCCGGAAGATGCGGGACGTAGCGCTGGACATACATCTGCGAATGCTCTCGCTCGGTCGGGGCGGGTAACGCAACGACCCGGAACACTCGCGGACTCACTCGCTCGGTGATGGCTTTGATGACACCGCCCTTCCCCGCGGTATCTCGACCTTCGAATACGATGCAGACCTTGGCTCCAGACGATTTGACCCACTCCTGCAAAGCCACGAGTTCGCCGTGCAACGGCTTGAGTTTGCGGCGGTACACCTTGTTCTTCATCGGCTTTTCTGCCACGGGCGGCGCGTCGTCGGTAAGGGTCGACGGGGTGTCGTCGTGAAGAATCCGAGCGTTCTTTCCCACTTCCACTCCCTGGCATCATGAGCGCAACGCGAGCGCGCGGGGAACCGTCCGCCCTTATGTGTATGCCCCATATTCGGTGAACCTATTCTCTTCGCAATCGAGACCCGAATCGTGTTGTTTTCGAACCCTTTCCGAGTCTTGACGTGCTCGGCTGGACGGACGACCATTAATGGATGACTGGCGACGAAGAGTTGCTCCACGTCGAGCGGGTGATCACTCGCCTGATTTCCCGCTATCCCGCCGTTCCTCCACCGGAGATCGAAAACAGAGTGCGAACAATTCACCAGCGTTTTGCGGGATGTCGGATCCGCGACTTCGTGCCTCTTCTGGTCGAAAAGGCGGCCAGACAAGAGATCTTGGATCGGAGAATCGTGATTCCGATAATGGATGAGCGGTCGGCGAGTCTGAACTCTCTCGAGCTGTAGCCGGAACGGGGATCGTCGGCGCATACTGAAATGACCTTGGACCAGGGAGTTCTGGCCGAATGCAGGAGCTCAGGCGCGGAACGTCAGCCTCCCGAACTCCTGATGTGTAAAACCGAGTACAGGGAGCGTTGACATGGAAGGCTTCTGGGAATTCTTCTGGTTCATCTTCGTCTGCTTTGCCTTTGTGGCGTACTTGAGCGTGTTGTTCTCGATCATCACCGACTTGTTCCGTGATCACGAGACTTCAGGCTGGGCCAAGGCGTTGTGGATGATATTCCTCTTCGTCATTCCATTCCTGTCCGCGATGATCTACGTGGTCGTCAAGAATGACGGAATGACGAGGCGGTCGATGGAAGCCGCTCAACAGCACATACACGCGCAGAGTGATTACATTCGAAAGGTCGCCGGGAAATCGCCGACTCAGCAGATCGCCGACGCCAGAGAGCTTCTCGACTCAGGCGCGATCAACGAAGAGGAATTCCAGGCCATCAAGGCAAAGGCGCTGGCGTAGTTTTCGTATCTTCTGCCCCGGGCCTGGCGTCGTCGGTTCCGCCGTCGTCAGGCCCGGCGTCCTGCGCGGCGGCGCGTGCGGGACGAACCAATACTTCCAGTGCGACGAGAGCAACGAGCGCAATGACGACGATCCAACCAACGACCAATCCGGTGGGGTAGCGCCAGAAGAGCAGCAACAGGGCGGCGATGCCGATGATGGCACAGCGCAGTGGGACACGAAGCTGATTGGCCCACCGCTCCACCTGATTCGGCGTTCGGCCGCTTGCAGAATGCCGGACGAAGTCCAACGCCTGCCCGTAGCCTCGACGAACGGCGATCGCCGACGACGACCCACCGATCAGGTAGGCGCCGAGCCCCACCACCACACCGAGGACCGCAACCGCGCGAAGGCTCGTCCGAAGCGGAACCAGAACTGTGTCGATGACAGCGGTGGCGGCGTCTGGCGAGAGGATATCGGTAGGGACACTGTCGAGGTAGATTGCACGTCCGATCAGAATTCCGATCGCAAGAACAAGCATTCCCAACGCAATCGACAGACCGACCAGGGACAGCGTACGAAGCCTGCGACCGGTTGGCGCAACGGCGACAGCGGCTGCTGCGCAAGCGATTCCCAACCACGGCAGCACCGCCGAGACCTTGTCGAGTGCCGAGACGGCTCGCTGCGCCTTCACCAGCTCGGGGGACTGGAAGAGAACAAACTCCTTGTCCACGGACGGGATTTTGTCTGCGAAAGCGAAGCCGCGGTCGGTCAGCGCCGTTTTCACCCGGTCGATGATCGTGCTCAGTGAAATGCTGACCGTTCCGCTCTGGTCGACCTCGACCGAGTCGGGTCCGTAGTTTCCGGTCATGACGGCGACGAGGGAGTTGTGCGCCGCTCGGTTCGCCTGAATCCAAAGGTCTTCGAACTGCTGCGTCCGAACGAGCGAGGCCACTGTGTCGTGGACGAAACTCTTCGCCTGGCCGGCGATCACCGGTGCCAAACCCACCAACGCCTGGTCCACGCGAGGCGCGTTGGCTTCGAGATTCGACACGTCCGTCAATGCCGTGAGTGCCTCGGTGGTGAGCCCTTCGACGTCGACGCGATCGAAGATCTCGTCCGTGACTTGATTCGTGATCTCCGCTTGCACGGCTGGATTCTCACCCAGTGGCGCTACCGTGCTGACGTAGCGGTCCGTGTCGAGGATCTGACTACGTACGAAGCGGGTGGTTACCGACAAGACTGCGAGCAGTGCGACCAGCACCAGCAGGATTGTCACCGCGGTCCACCGCAGCCCATGTCGAGGTGGTCGGGAGACTTTCTCGACGGTCGTTTCGCGGGCGCTGGGAGTCTGCTCGCGAAGTGTTGCTACCTCTTCGCGCAACCGGGCTAGTTCGGCACGTTCGTCCTCCTGGAGTGGTCCGTCGCTCGTGCCGTTTGCCATGATGGTCCTCCCGGGACGGAAACTACTGGCGCACAGTTGAAATGCTGAACTGCGAAGATGATTCGGCGGGTGACCTCAGATGACCTCGGGATTCCAGGTCGCGACGGCCCAGATGACGAATACGTCGAGTGCGATGATGATGATCGACCACCACGGCGAGTGGGGTAGCCACAGGAAATTCGCGAGGATCGACAGAGAACAGATGACTATCGCGCCTACCCGTGCCCACGTCGCGCCGGTGAAGAGCATGATTCCGACAGCGGTGACGAGCACACCGAGTACGAGGTGGATCCATCCCCACGAAGTGAGGTCGAATTGGTACGTGTATTCCGGGCCGACGACTGTCACGTCGTCCTCCGATATCGCCGAGATGCCTTGGAGGATTTCGAGCACGCCGACTGTGATGAGGAGAACGGCTCCGCCCAGCGCGCTTCCTTTTGCCACACCCTGCTTTACCAGTGAATCCTCGGACATGACCGCCCCTAGATTTCAAGCGCGAAATAGCCTGGCATATTTCCCTGTCCCGACCTTTTACGGTGGTGAAGTAGCCCGTCGGAGGGCAAATCAAACATTGAGCGCTGCACAGCATTGCGATATTCATTCGCCTACGAATTCGAAAGAACCTACCGTGACGGCATGGATATGGCGGACGTAGTTGTGGCGATGAGGCCTGCACCGGGTGTGATCCGGACGGACCGGCTGGTGCTCCGTACCTACCGCCCAGGCGATCACCGGGATCTTCTCACCTTCTACGGGCGCAGCGACGTATGCCGGTATTTGCTCAACGAACCCTGGAGTCTCGCGGAGGCTCGGGAGGCCGTGCAGACCAGAATGTCTCGCCGCGACCTGGCATCGGGCGCGGTGGCACTTGTTGTCGAGTACGGGGGCCGGGTTGTCGGAAGCGTGAGTGCTTGGCGAGTCGAAGAATCTGATTGCACAGCCGAAGTCGAGCACACCGCCGAACTCGGGTGGGCATTTTCGCCCGAGTTCGGCGGCCGAGGATTCGCGACGGAAGCTGTGACCGCTCTGATCGACCTCGCGTTCGCGACACCCCGATTGCGCCGCGTGGTCGCGCGAATGGATTCGAGAAACGAATCCTCGGCGCGACTCGCGCAGCGGATCGGTATGAGGCGAGAGGGACATTTTCGGCAGAACGCGTGGATCAAGAACGAGTGGACCGACACCGTGGTTTTCGCGACACTTCGCGGTGAGTGGCCTTCAGTTGCTTGATCAGACCGAGCGGGCTGCTATTTTGCGACCAGTTCGGTCAACTGTGGCACGAGTTCGTCGGTCGCCCACGGAACACTCAGAAGGCTGACGTACATTGTCGCCGCAGTCAGGCGATTGTCGGTGATCCACAGGTCCTTGCCGTTGGCGATGACCGGCCACCGCGAGAACAGAGTGTTGGCCAATGTGCTGTCGACTTCCGACTGATCGCTTGCCCAACCGAGATACACGTCGGTGTTGATCGTGTCGAGCTTTTCCATACTGATGCCGAAAAGGAACGAGTCGCCGGCAAAGTTCTTGGCGCCGTTCACCACGTCGGGAGCGACTGTGAGCCCGAGGTTTTCGACAAACTTGACGCGCGGATCGTCCGGACCGTAGATGGCGGTTTCGGTTTCTCCTTCACGGATGTAGGAACCGAAGGCGAAAGTGACTCCGTTGAATTCGGGATGACTCGCCTTCGATTCCTGGACCGATTCCTCAACCGATTTGATCAGCGCCGCGGTCTGAGCGGGACGCCCGAGTGCCTTGCCGACATCGGTGGCGAGGTTTTGCCACGAGCTGGGCTGATACGGCTTGGTGTCGTACGGGAGGGTCGGGGCGATCGAGCTCAGGCGCTGGTAATCCTGCTCGGAGAAGCCCGAGTACGGGGCAAGAATCAGATCAGGCGCGGCATTGAGAATCTGCTCGAACAGTAGCTCGCCGCTGTCGGAGTAGTACGGCGCAGGCGTGGGCAGCGTCTGGCCCGACTTTTCGAGTTCGGCGCGGGTCCACGGCAGGAACCCGTCGGCGTCGCCGGCCCAAGAGTCCTTCTGCATCGCGATCGGAGTGACACCCAGGGCGATGACCGTGTCTGCCGCTGCGGAATCGAGGGTGAGGATCCGTGTCGGCTCCTTGTCGATGGTGGTCCCGCCGAAAGCGTGCTTGATCGTCACGGGATAGGCGCCGTCCTCGACGGCGGATGCCGATGAATTGTTTTCCTGGGCGTCCGATGACGACTGTGTGCAGGCGGTCAGAGGCAGTGCCGCCGCCAGCATGAGCGCAACAACGATTCGTCGCCTCCGCTGGGGACGAATTCTCTGACGGGCAGATCTGAACACGCGAAACTCCTCGGGATTGATCAGGGAAGTGCTTGCACGACTCAGCGCAGTACGCACGTGAGAGCAGGCTTACCTAAGTGAATGTAGGGCGCGTGCGTGTAGCGAAGGGGCCAGCCGATGTCGACAACAGGTCAGGCTCGAGTCAGTTGACAGCGGCGAGCGCATTGCCGGGGGTGTAGCCGACCGTCTTGCGAAAAGCGGCGATGAAGGAACTCGACGTCCCGTAACCGACACGGCGGCTGACGGCGTTCACACTCATTCCGGTCCCGAGCATGCCGAGGGCCGTGCTCATACGAACCAGAGTGCGCCACTGCGCAAAGCTCAAGGCGAGTTCCGCGGCAAAAATCCGGGTGACCGTACGTCGGCTGAGATTGAGAACGTGAGCCCACTGATCGAGTGATCGATCGTCGGCGGGATCCGACAGCACTTTGTCGACGAGCATCCGTAGCCGCGGATCTCGGGGGATCGGTACGTCGAAGTGAGGTGCCGATGCCGGGGTGAGGAGATCGACACAAACCTGCTGTGCCCGAAGGCGGTGTTCTGCAGGCATTCCGGTGTGGGCGAGGTGTATCAGCAGTGCCCGGGCTGCCTCACTCAGTGTCACGATGCACGGTTCGTTCCAGGCGGGAGTCCACAGCTCGGGGGTGAAGAGCGTGGCGCGGAATGCGACGTGGGGATTTGCCTGACCTTCGTGGAGGACCCCGCGGGGGATCCACAGGCCGACGCCAGGTGTGACGGTCCAGAGTTGATTGTCGATGATCATGTTGACGACACCGCGGTCGGACCAGATCAGTTCGTGCTCGACGTGAGCGTGCTCTGGCCACCGGGTGATGTGGTCGGTCTCGACGATGTACGTCGTGAGTTGGAACGGCGCCGGGACGGCGCGCGCCATCGGAGTGTGGCGGTCGGATTCCCGTAAGTGGGAATCGTCGTCCAGCTGTGGACCGTCGGCGATTTCACGAAGGGCAGGGATCAGCACCGTGGACTACCTCCAGAGCAAAGTTAGGTAAACCTTACACTGATGTGTGCAGCGATCAGTGACTCGCACCGAGTTCGATGAGAAGCACGCCTGCCGCGATGAGGCCGATCCCGACCATCATGAGCCTGGTCAGCGGTTCGCGAAAGAGAATGCGGGATGCGATTGCCGTCAACGCCACTCCACATGCGGTCCAGATTCCGTAGGCGACGCCGATGGTGAGGCCCGCGTCGAGCGCGAGGGTCAGGAAGGCGAAAGCGGCGAGATACCCCACGGTGACAACCGCGAGCCATCGTTTGTCGCTGCCGTCCTGCGACGCCATCCGTAGTGACAACGTCGCGGTGACCTCGGAAATAATTGCAGCGATCAGAAATACGAAGGTCATGCTGGGTCCGCCGGCCCGCTGTCGGCGGCAGCCTGAGAGCCGAGTTCGACGCACAGCACTCCGCCGATGACCAGTGCAATCCCGACGCCCATGGTGGCCGTCAGAGGATCTCCGAAAAGGGCCGTTGCGAATACTGCGGTCAGGACAACTCCGGTTGCGCCCCAGATTCCGTATGCAACACCGAGTCCCATGCCCTCCCGCAGGACGAACGACAAGGCGGTGAATGCTGCGAGATATCCGCCGACGACCACGATGTACCAAGCCGGGTGATCGAGGGCGGCGCGCAACGACAGCGTCGCAGACACCTCGGTGAGGATCGCGGTGATCAACAACAGCCATTTCTTCACGGTTGGGATTCTGTCAGGCTCCACCGATTCCGGTCGCGCACTACGGTTGAGACATGACGTGCGTACTGCTCGGTGGAATCCGCAAAGGTGACATCCGCCACGACGCGTCGGGTGGCGATGTGGCCGCAACTCCGATCCTCGACTGGGGCCACGACGACGTGGCCCGCCTCTACGCGGACATTGCAGAAGGTGCGATCCAGTCGGCGCAGGAGTTCCTGGTGTCGGCGCATCGCAGCGTCGCTGCAAATATTCGGCCGGTGTACGGCCTCGACGACCGGCAACCCGTCTCGGTGACATTGAGTCGAGAGCGCGGATCCTGCAGTCAGAGACTGGCTATCGTCGAAGCGTTGGCTCGCCGCCGAGGAATCGCCACCCGAGTACGCGGTCTCGTACTACGCGGGGAATTCTGGTACCCGAGATTTCGGCGTCTACATGCGGTGATTCCGAAGTCAGTGCTGCTGGCGTGGCCGGAATTTCTGGTCGACGGACGCTGGCAGGACATCTCCGAGATCGTTTCACCTGCGGTGGTCTCAGCGCTCGAACCGTTCACGAACACCGGCGAGGAGACACTGTTCGACGCGATCGGACGCGCTCCGATCAGTTGGGGCAAGTCTGTTTCGTGTGATTGCTTGGACTTCTCCGAATTCGTCGACCGCGATCTGGGCACCTTCGAATCTCGCGACGTGCTCTTCGAGGAATTCGGACAGACGATGTCGACCCCCGTCAGAATTCTCGTCGACCCGGTTTTCCGGAACTGGAGTGCATCCGGCTGACGCGCGACGCGAGGTCTAGGCTGTTCTGCATGTCTGTGCGTACCCCATTGGTCCCTGGAACCGTCTCTCCCGTCCTCGCTGTGCCCTCGAAGATCGAGCGGCCCGAGTACGCGTGGAAGCCGACCGCCAAAGAGGGCAACGAGCCCTGGGTTCAGACGCCGGAAACGATCGAGGCGATGCGCATCGCCAGCAAGATCGCTGCAGGCGCGCTGCAGGAAGCCGGCAAGGCTGTCGCTCCCGGTGTCACGACCGACGAACTCGACCGCATCGCACACGAGTTCATGCTCGACCACGGTGCATACCCGTCGACGTTGGGCTACAAGAGCTTTCCCAAGTCGTGCTGCACGTCTCTCAACGAGGTGATCTGCCACGGAATCCCCGACTCGACTGTGATCCAGGACGGCGACATCGTCAATATCGACGTCACCGCGTACATCAACGGGGTACACGGCGACACCAATGCGACATTCCTCGCCGGTGACGTGTCCGAAGAGAACCGCTTGCTCGTCGAGCGCACACACGAGGCAACGATGCGGGCCATCAAAGCCGTCAAGCCCGGCCGCGCGCTCAACGTGATCGGACGTGTCATCGAGTCCTACGCCCATCGGTTCGGGTACGGCGTCGTCCGGGACTTCACCGGACACGGAATCGGCGAGACCTTCCACAACGGCCTCGTGATCCTGCACTACGACGAGCCCGCGGTCGAGACGATCATCGAACCGGGCATGGTCTTCACGATCGAACCGATGATCAACCTCGGTGGTATCGACTACGAGATCTGGGAGGACGGCTGGACCGTCGTCACCAAGGACCGTAAGTGGACGGCGCAGTTCGAGCACACCTTGGTGGTCACCGAGACCGGTGCAGAGATTCTCACCCTGCCTTGAGTTCGGAGATGCGCGGCGCTCTGCTGGTAGCCGGCACAACGTCCGACGCAGGCAAGAGCGTTCTGGTGGCCGGATTGTGTCGCATGTTGGCGCGTCGAGGCGTCCGAGTGGCGCCGTTCAAGGCGCAGAACATGTCGAACAACTCCGTGGTCACGCTGGACGGCGGAGAGATCGGCCGTGCGCAGGCACTTCAGGCGCGGGCGTGCGGTCTGGAGCCGAGTGTTCGATTCAATCCCGTGCTGCTCAAGCCTGGAAGTGACCGCACTTCGCAACTGGTCGTTCGGGGCAAGGCGATGACCACAGTGGGTGCTCGCGACTACATGCAGCATCGGCAGTGGCTTCGCGCCGTCGTGGCCGAAGATCTCGAATCGCTTCGATCCGAGTTCGACGTCGTGATCTGTGAAGGCGCCGGTTCGCCGGCCGAAATCAACTTGCGCGCAACGGATCTTGCCAACATGGGATTGGCTGAGGCTGCGCGGATTCCGGTCGTCGTCGTCGGTGACATCGATCGCGGCGGCGTCCTGGCCCATCTGTTCGGGACCGTTGCTGTGCTCTCGCCGAGCGACCAGGCATTGATCGCGGGATTTGTGATCAACAAATTCCGCGGTGACGTTGCACTGTTGGAACCCGGACTGGAACAACTGCGCAGCCTCACCGGTCGACCCACTCTCGGAGTGATCCCGTTTGCCGACGATCTTTGGCTCGACGCCGAGGATTCGCTTGGCGTCACCGGCAATGCCCCGGTAGGGCGCCCGGGCCCACCCGTCGGTTCGGCCTGGCTCACCGTTGCTGCGGTTCGGCTCCCGCGCATCTCCAACTCCACGGACGTCGAGGCACTGGCATGTGAACCGGGCGTGGCAGTTTCGTGGGTGACCGATCCGTCGCGAATTCGCGACGCGGACCTCGTGGTGATCCCCGGTAGTAAGTCCACCGTGAGTGACCTCGAGTGGTTGCGAAGTACCGGCCTGGCCGACGAGATCGTCGCGCGAGCAGGTCGCGGGCAAGCAGTCCTGGGAATCTGCGGCGGTTACCAGATGCTGGGTAATTCCATCGTCGACGACGTCGAATCAGGATCAGGGACCACCGCGGGACTGGGTCTGCTGGACCTCGATGTCGAGTTCGCTCCGGACAAGGTGCTGGCGCAGATGACCGGTACGGCAGACGGTATCTCGGTGTCCGGGTACGAGATTCATCACGGACGCGTCGTGCGCAACGGGGACCACCCATTGCTGGCGGACTCGAGCGGTATGCCGGAAGGCAGTGTGCGAGGGCCTGTTCGAGGGACACACTGGCACGGTCTCCTGGAAAGTGACGACTTTCGGCGCAGCCTGCTGCGTGAGCTCGCGGTTCCCGGTTTTGTTGCTGCACCCGACACCGCGGTTGCCGCGGTGCGAGAACAACAACTCGACCTTCTCGCTGATCTCGTCGAGCAGCACCTCGATCAGGATCTACTCGAGAAACTGATCAACGGTGGGGCGCCTATCGGGCTCCCCGTCATTGCTTCCGCACTCGAAGCCTGAGAGCGCTCCCGCGGGTGTCGACGTGGACGCGGTAGAATAGCCAGGCCTCACTCCCGCGACGGCTCCCTAGTAGGAGTGTGCGCGGTGACAGATCAATTCGACGGCTTGCTGACCGACTTCAGTGACGAGGTGCTGGTCGACTCGGCAATGCTCGGCGATCACGCGGCCTTCGACGTCATCGTCCGCCGATACGGCCCGCACTTGTATCGATTTGCCCGTCGACTGCTCGCGAGCGAGAGTGACGTCGACGACATCGTCCAGGAAACCTGCGTCGCTGCGTGGCGCCAACTTCCGGGGTTTCAGCGGCGCTCGAGCACCAAGACCTGGTTGTTCGCGATCTGTTCTCGCAAGATCTCGGATTTCTATCGAAAAGTCGGCTCCTGCGCCGCCGATATGGACGAACTCCGGGAAGAAGCTGATCCCCGTTTGCGTGATCCGAGCGAAGAAGTCTGCGGCACAGCATTTCTCGATGCCCTGGAATCCGAACTCGATCGCCTGCCACTGCGTCAGCGTGCTGCCTGGGTCTTGCGAGAAGTGGAGGGCATGACGTATCCGCAGATCGCTGTTGTCCTGGAGCTGAGTCCGGACGCGGTTCGTGGCCAGCACACTCGGGCGAGGCGGAATCTCGGTGTCGCACTCGATCGATGGCGATGACGACTCGGCGGTTTGCCGGGTTCTGTCACCGAACTCACTCTCCTTGGTGCCCGTGAAACTGGAAGAATGCTTCGTCGTGGATACCGCTTTCGACCCCAGAGGCTTCGACCCGAGAACCGAGGATTCGGTGCCGTCGGTACTGCCGGACGATGCGACGGCATCGGGTGCTGACGTCGCCGTCGAGGCTGCGGAAACTCGGCTGACGGCACGTGCGGTCAGAGAGTTGCTGGCAGCGCTCGGGGGAAGTATCGGCGACGAGGACGAACTCGTGGTTCTACTCCAACGCGCCGTCGAAATCGCGAACGACGCCATCGACGGCGCCGACAGCATCGGCGTCACCATCGATCTTGCCGGGCAGACCTACACCGCCGTTCACACCGATTCGCGGACCCTGCGCGTCGACATCGAGCAATACGACGCCGGCGACGGACCATGTCTGCACGCGGCTCGAACCGGTGAAACCGTAGTCGTTGACGCCGAGACCAGCGCAGAACGCTGGCCGCGGTTCGCGGCTGCCGCGAAGGACGAAGGGATCAAGTCCTTTCTCGCGGCGCCGCTCTTCACGCCGGATCAGCGACTCGGTTCGTTCAACCTGTACGGACGTGCCCCAGCGGCCTTCGACAGCGTCGACGCGGAAGTCATGGAGATTCTCACGACAACAGTCTCACGCGCGATCGGAGACTTCTCCCGTTTCAAATCCGCCAAGGCGGTAGCTGACGCCTTGCAACGCGCGCTCGAGACTCGGGCGCCGATAGAACAGGCCAAAGGCATGCTGATGGCCATCCATCGGATCGATGCCGACACCGCATTTCACATGCTGCGCAGGCAGTCTCAGACCACGAACACCAAGTTGCGTGACGTGGCAGCCGAGATCGTCGAGACGTATTCCGCGCCGCCCACCGCGGTCTAGTTCGACGGAGACCGACGTACGGCCTCGAGCGCGACGACCACGCTCGCGGCGACAACCACGTGCATCAGCGCGAGCGTGACCGTGCTGGCGGCGTCGAAGTCCGCGGCAATCGTCAGGGCGATGGTGCCGAGCGCAAACACTGCACCCACGACCTGAGCGATGCGGATGATCGGCTCCCACTTCAGTGAGATCAACATTGCGAGCGACAAACCGACCAGCAACGGCACTACCGTAAGTGTGATGACCCCGCCGGGAGCTACGCTCGCCACCTTTCCCTGATCTGTCATCTCGAACGATCCGCCCGATGCCAGGCCGATCAGCCACAGGATCAGGTTGGCGACGAGGGCCATGACCGTGGCCCCGAGTACGGCACGCGGCTTGGTGAGGTGGAGGTTGTGTGCGGTTGAAGCGATTGCAGACATGATGTTCTCCCGGCTCGATGCGATGCTCTTGTGACGTCGCTCTGGTGAATAGACCCGCCGGCCGGGAGAAACTCATCGCTGGTGGTTACCGGGGGTCGTCTGTCGGCACGGCGGTGCCGGTGACCGCGATACCGCCGTCGACCGGGATCTCGACCGCGAGAACGCTGGGTCGCCCGACGTGTCGGCCCTGGTGGATGGTGATCCGCCGCGGAGTGGCCGCGGGTTCGAGTTTGCGCAGGTAACCGCCGGTCGATGCCGCTGCGGACCCGGTTGCGGGATCCTCGACGATGTTTCCCACCGGAAACAGATTTCGGGCTTCAAAGGTGTTGTCGTCGAGGGGATGCAGGATCGTCACCGTGCGCGCCCACCCCTGCGCGTCCATCAGAGTTCGCATTGCGGATGGATCGAAGGTGAACTCGTCGAAGGCCGCCTGATCACGAAGTACGACAATCGGGTGCGTGTTGCCGGCGTACGAGAGCATTGCGGGATACCGCGCGTCGAGCGCAGACGAATCGACGCCGATGAGCCCGAGCAGTGCTGTCAGTACAGCATGATCGATCGGCGAGACCGATGGTTCGACGCTGGTGAAGGTCGCGGTGGACGTTCCGTCCTCGTCGGTCGCCGTGTCGATGGATACCGGTCCGATCGGTGTTTCGAATGTGAAGGTTCCGTCACCGTCTCGCTCGGTGAGAGCGATGGCCGTCGCAATAGTGGCATGACCGCAGAACGGTACTTCGGCGATAGGGGAGAAGTACCGGATCCGGCTGTGGCGCGGGTTGCCTCCGAGTACCGGTTCGATGAGGAACGCCGTCTCGGCATACCCGATTTCGGCTGCAACAGATTGTAATTCGGAGTCGTCGAGTCCACGCGCGTCGAGTACTACGCCGGCCGGATTACCGCCGGCCGGATCCGAACTGAACGCAGTCAGCCGGAGGATGTCGCGAGAAGTTGCCATGTCGACTATCTTTGTCCGCTGTCGTCCAACGAGGGAAGAGTGATCGCGCGATTGCGGTCCGCGATCTTCGAACTGGACTGCCTCCGGAACAAACCGGCCGCACGGCGTCGTTGGTGCACATATGAGCAATGACACAGACACCGACGACGCGTTGTTCGCACTCGTGGCCGAGGGAAAACAAGGTGTGTTGGCAACCGTCAAGCGTGACGGCCGCCCACAGTTGTCCAACATCATTTACCGCTGGGATGACGAGTCGAAGACGGCTTCCGTGTCCGTCACTGCTGATCGCGCCAAGAGCCGTAATGCCCTACGCGATCCGCGGGTTTCCCTTCACGTCAGCGCGCCCGACTTCTGGAGCTACGCCGTGATCGAAGGACTTGCCGTGGTGACACCCGTCGCGGCCGATCCTCACGATGAAGTGTCGGACGCCCTGGTCGAGCTGTACCGGGACATCAGCGGTCAGGAGCATCCCGATTGGGAGGAGTACCGCGAAGCGATGGTTGCGGAGCGTCGACAGATCCTCACGGTGCGCGCTGATCACGTCTACGGAATGACGAGGCTCCCCAAACCGTCCGGTACCTAGACCCGCGCCCCACTGGAGTTCGGCCCACCCCCACTTTCGAGCGAACGGTACGCCCGTCGCCTCAGATGCGCCGAAAGCCACTTTCGCTCCGAGTGGAGGCGGTACAGAGCGAACAATTCGGGCTCGTAGCGGCGCGTGAATGTATGAGTGGTCATACTTCTGTCGACTCCAGGGTCCTCCACTGTGTGGATCGCGTACCGTTTCCAGACATGGAATTGACTCGAGTAGCGGTGGGCAGTGGTTCGTGCACCGTTCGGATCGACGGGCCGGTCAGCAAGCATGCGGTACTCCTGCTTCCCGGCAAGGGCGACCCCGTCGACTTGTACGACGATGTGTGTGAGCGACTGCATCATTCGGATCTGCGGACCGTCGCGGTGGAATCGATCGAGAATCTCGACGAGACCTCGGCAGTGGTACTTCTGGACGAGTTGAACATCGCCTGGGTGAATCTCGTCGGTCACCGGGAGGGCGCCGATCTCGCATGGCTGTTGGCTGCACGTCAGTTCGGCCGCTTCGCGAGTTTGATCGCCGTGGACCGTGGACATCCGTCGGCCAGCGATATTGCCGGCGTACCGCCGGTCGAGGTTCCGACCACCGTAGTCGTGGGCAGTGGAGGTCGGGCCATCGCCGACGCCAGCGGTCGTTTCGTGTACTCCGACTTCCGCGTGACGGAACTTCCGGGTGTCGACGATGTCGTCAAGTCGGCACCGGCCGAACTCGCAACCGAGATCGTGCTGCGTACCAGCCCCTGGTGAAACTCTGACCTACGAACAGGCGGGCATTCCCTTTGCGAGGAGTGCCCGCCTTTTCGGCGTCATTGGGGCTGCGGGGCTCAGATGTCGAGGCCGAGCAGCGCGTTCTCGACCACTTCGGCCAGGGCCGGGTGGATCCAGTACTGGCCACGCGCCATGTCCTGCGCCGACAAACCGAAGCTCATCGCCTGGATGAGGGGCTGGATCACCGTCGGAGCCTGCGTACCCATGACGTGGGCACCGAGAATGCGTCCGGTGCCGCGCTCGGCGATCACCTTGCAGATGCCCTCCTGATCCTCCATCGCCCAGCCGTACGCGACGTCTCCGTATGCCTGCACCTTGACGGTGATGTCGAGTCCGGCGTCGCGAGCCTGCTTCTCCGTCATTCCGACGTCGGCGATCTGCGGATCGGTGAACACGGCTGCCGGTACGAAGCGGTGATCGGTGCTGCGAAGCCCGGACGTGTCCTTCCACGCGTCCTGGAGCAGGTTGTGTTGAACAACGCGCGCTTCATGGTTGGCGACGTGCTTGAGCTGGTACGGCGAGGAGACGTCACCGAGTGCGAAGACGCCCTCTGCGGTGGTGCGTTGGTATTCGTCGACCACGATCGAGCCCTTGTCGTCGAGTTCGACGCCGGCCTTGTCGAGACCGAGTAGGTCACCGTTCGGCTGACGACCGACCGCGACGAGGAGAACGTCACCGGAAACGACTGTGCCGTTTGCCAGTTCGACGGCGATGTTGTCGCCGTCGCCGCGTACCGACGTGAGGGGGGCGCCCAGATGGACGTCCCACTTCTGTTCGGCCAACTCGGTGAAGCGCTCGGAGATCTCGTCGTCGAGGTGCCGCAGCAGTCGCTGGCTGCGACCGATGATCGACACGCGAGAACCCAACGCGGAGAACACGTGTGCGAACTCGGTGGCGATGAATCCGGAGCCGACGATCACGAGGTGCTCGGGAAGTTCGGGCAGTCGCATGATGTCTTCGTTGGTGTAGTACTTCACACCACTCGACGCGATCTCGTCCGGGATGATCGGACGCGAACCGGCTGCGATGACCACCTGGTCAGCGGTGATCGTCTCGCCGGTTCCGGTGTCGATCGTCTTGTCGCCGGTGAACGTGGCGTGGCCGCGGTAGACGGTGGTGTTGGGACTGTCTTCGCTGCGGTACCGCTCACCACCTGTAGAAATGGGATCGATGCGGCCGAAGACGCGCTTGACGATGTCGGACCAACGAACGCCGTCGAGCGTGGCGTCGACGCCGTACTTCTCGGCATTGGTGACGGTGCGTGCCACCTCGGCGGCGTAGACGAACATCTTGGTCGGGATACACCCGACATTGAGGCACGTTCCGCCGAAGGTGCCCTCTTCGAGGATTGCGATCTTCTTGCCGTCGAACCGCTCGTCGGGCAGCGAGTTTCCGGATCCGCTGCCGATGATTGCAAGGTCGTAGTGCGTCACTGCGCGATCTCCTGTGTGTTGCTTGCTGTGCTTGCCGAACTTTCTGCGGCCGG
This sequence comes from uncultured Rhodococcus sp., assembly GCF_963525155.1. Classification (NCBI taxonomy): domain Bacteria; kingdom Bacillati; phylum Actinomycetota; class Actinomycetes; order Mycobacteriales; family Nocardiaceae; genus Rhodococcus; species uncultured Rhodococcus sp. The sequence goes on along the minus strand of NZ_CAURKP010000053.1, from coordinate 6,673 downwards.
GGTGAGGTGGCCGTCGAGCCACTCCAACCACAGGTCGAGTTCGGAAAAGGCTGTGGCCAAGGGCTTCTCGGTCGAAAGGAACACGTCGTGACGGGCGCCGTCGATCGGGACGATGGTGGTGCGATCGCCGAGGCAACCGGCCCAACGTGCGATCTGCTTGACGTCGAGCACGGAATCGGCGAGGTCGACGCTCGGGTTGTACGCCTTCGCGAACTGCGACTTCTTCGAGCGCAGAATCAGCGCGGGCACTCCGATGTCTAGGCCGCGGTGAAGTTTTGCGTGACCCGCTCGGACGGCCCGCATCCAGCCGAAGGTAACGGGGCAGCCGGCCAGTGGCTTCCAGTCGAGGTTGTAATCCCAGACGCCGTTGGCCGAAACATGAAGACTGGAACCGTAAGTCGGTAGCCCAGTTCCCGGGATCACCGTCTTCGCCGATACCCGTCCGAGCGCATCGATCGCCGTAGTACCGACGTTGCGCACCACTGAGGGACCCTGAAGGTCGAACCAGGGGCTGTTGAGTACCAGCCCGCAGATTCCGGCGCCGTCGCTGCCACCGGGCTTGCGCTGCAAACGGTTCAGCCAGAGCGGAACGATCAGACCGCCGGTGGAGTGCGCCATGAGCAGCACCTCGCTGCCCTCGGTCTCGCTGCGGACGATGCGCAGCGCTTCGTTCAGTTCGGCGTCGTAGAGCGCAAGGTCGGAGACGTAATGAGCTGTGTGCCCCGGTTTGAGGGAGCGGCCGCACTTACGCAGGTCGAGTGCGAAGAAGGCGTAACCCTGCTCGGCAAAGTGCTCGGCGAGGTGCTTCTGGAAGAAGTAATCGGTGAAGCCGTGCACGTACAAAACGGCACGGCGTGTCTTCACCGCCTCCTTCTGCGGTTGGTAGCGGACCAGTGTTGCGTCCACCTCGCCTTCGCCGTCCGGATCCGTTCCGAGCGGGATCGTCAGCTGCTGATATCCGTCACCGAGGACGTCTGGAACCCAAGTAGTCACAAATCACAATCTAATCGTCGTTTCGAGTGCGCGTTGTAGAGCACAATTGGGGGTGGTGAACCGCGCGTGTACGCACGGGTAACCTATTCGGCGTAACACAGCAGGCGGATGCGCGCACGGCTAATGACAAGGAAGTCGATTCTCCAGTGTCGAATCAGAACGCGGTAGAGACGAAGACGGATGTAGTGCTCGTGGGCGCAGGCATCATGAGCGCCACGCTGGGTGCATTGCTGCGCCAGCTGCAGCCCGATTGGTCGATCTCGACCTTCGAGCGGCTCGATGCCGTCGCAGCCGAGAGCAGCGACCCCTGGAACAACGCGGGAACCGGTCACTCAGCCCTGTGTGAGCTCAATTACACACCTGAGAACTCGGACGGCACGGTCGACATCAAGAAGGCCGTCAACGTCAACGAGCAGTTCCAGGTGTCACGCCAGTTCTGGGCACACGCGGTAGAGCAGGGCGTCCTGACGCAGCCCAAGGAATTCATCAACCCCATCGCGCACGTGAGCTTCGTTCACGGTGAGGCCAACGCCAAGTACCTGCGTGCTCGTTACGACGCACTTGCCGGCCACACGCTCTTCCGCGGTATGGAGTACATCGACGATCCGGCCGAGTTCAGCAAGCGTTTGCCGCTCATGGCCAAGGGACGCGACTTCTCCGATCCCATCGCCCTGAACTGGAGCCAGGACGGCACCGACGTCGATTTCGGAGCGCTCACCAAGCAGCTCATCGGCTACATCGGCAAGACCGGCGGCAAGATGTACTTCGGCCACGAGGTCACCAACCTGACCCAGAACTCGGACAAGTCCTGGACCGTCAAGGTCACCAACCGTCGTACCGGTGAAAAGCGCACCGTTCGCTCGCGTTTCGTATTCGTCGGCGCGGGTGGCGGCGCCCTGCACCTGCTGCAGAAGTCCGGCATCAAGGAAGCCAAGGGCTTCGGAGGCTTCCCGGTCAGCGGTGCCTTCCTGCGATGCACCAACCCCGAACTCATCGACCAGCACAGCGCCAAGGTCTACGGCAAGGCTGCCGTCGGCGCCCCGCCCATGTCGGTGCCTCACCTGGACACCCGTGTCATCGGCAACAAGCCGGGTCTGCTGTTCGGTCCCTACGCTGGTTGGTCGCCGAAGTTCCTCAAGCAGGGTCGCGTCACCGACCTGCCCGGCTCGGTCAAGCCGAACAACATCCTCTCGATGCTCGGTGTCGGTGTCAGCGAGCTCGGCCTGGTCAAGTACCTGGTCAGCGAGCTTGCCAAGAACGAAGCCGGTCGCATCTGGGATCTGCGTGAGTTCGCGCCCAAGGCGCAGGCCCAGGACTGGGAACTCATCACCGCGGGCCAGCGCGTCCAGGTGATCCGCCGCGCCAAGGGCAAGGGTGGTGTCCTCGAATTCGGTACCGCTGTGGTCGCCGCTGAGGACGGTTCCATCGCCGGTCTGCTCGGTGCTTCGCCCGGTGCGTCCACGGCCGTCCCGGCGATGCTGGACGTACTCGAGCGCTGCTTCCCGACCGAGTTCCAGGGTTGGAAGGGCAAGCTCCGCGAGATGGTTCCGTCCATCGGCGTCAAGCTCACCGACAACGAAGGCCTGTTCAACCAGGTCTGGGATTGGTCCTCGAAGGTTCTCGAGCTCGATTCCGCCGGTGCTTCCGAATCGGCTCCGGTCGCGGATACCGCCGCGACTGTGTGATAGTCCAACCCATGACGGCAACAGCAGCTTTGAAGCGTTCATGGGCACTCGATCTCGACAACAAGACGTTCTACGAGTTGTTGAAGCTTCGAGTGGAGGTCTTTGTCGTCGAGCAGGCTTGCCCGTATCCCGAGTTGGACGGGCGGGACCTGCTGACGGAAACACGCCACTTCTGGCTCGAGCAGGACGGCCAGGTGGTGTGCACGCTCCGGCTGCTCGAAGAGCACGACGACGGAAACAAGAGCTTCCGAATCGGACGCCTCTGCACGTCGCGTCAGGCTCGCGGCCAGGGCCACACGACCCGCCTCCTGCAGGCCGCACTTGCCGAGGTCGGCGAAGCGCCGTGTCGGATCAACGCCCAGACCTACTTGGTCGAGATGTACGCCAAGCACGGATTCAAGGCTGACGGCGAAGAGTTCATCGAAGACGGCATCCCGCACACCCCGATGCGTCGTGGTGGGGGAGAGCCTTTCGTGGCCGTCAGCTAGTTTGTCGGAGAATTGACCCTGGTCGGCTCGTGGGAAAGCGAGCCGACTAGGGTTTTTTCGATACCGAATGTTCGCGGGGAAGTCCTGTTCGATCCAGGCGCGGTCCCGCCACTGTGAAAGATCTCTCCTCTACCGATAGACCGGGAGATCTCAGCCAGGTTGCCGCGACATTCGAGTGCAGCCAAATTCTCGGCGAGGAAACCGAGAGGTGGAGGGATATCGACGTGCGAAGTGAAGAAGATCGACCAGTGGCGGGCTTCCCGTTCAGTGCTGTGGTCGGCCAGGATCAATTGCGATTGGCGCTGATCCTGTGTGCGGTGCATCCAGGGATCGGTGGGGTCCTGGTCCGCGGTGAGAAGGGAACTGCCAAGTCGACGGTCGTGCGCGCGCTGACTGCGCTGCTGCCCGCGGTCGACGACGCCGGAACGACACGACCGGCCCGCTTGGTCGAACTGCCCGTGGGCGCCACCGAAGACCGGGTGATCGGTTCGATCGACTTGGAGAAGGTTCTGCGTGACGGTGAGCGCGCATTCCAACCTGGACTGCTCGCCGCCGCTCACCAGGGTGTTCTGTACGTCGACGAGGTGAATCTGCTTCACGACCACCTGGTCGACGTGCTTCTCGACGCCGCGGCGATGGGCCGGGTTCACATCGAGCGTGACGGCATCTCCCATTCGCATCCGGCCAAGTTCGTACTCGTCGGCACGATGAATCCCGAAGAGGGAGAACTGCGTCCGCAACTTCTGGACCGTTTCGGTCTGGCTGTCGACGTCGCCGCTTCCCGCGACGTCGACATTCGCATGGAAGTGGTGCGTCGCCGACTCGACTACGAGCGTGACCCCGAGGCATTTGTCGCTCGGTACGTATCCGCCGATGAGGAGTTGGCGTCCGAAATTCTCACGGCGCGTGAGAAATTGGACTCGGTCGAGCTGAGCAACCGCGAACTGCGTCGTATCGCCTCGCTGTGTGCGTCGTTCGACGTCGACGGTATGCGCGCGGACTTGGTGCTGGCGCGCACCGCGACGGCCCACGCTGCCTGGCGCGGCGACAGTGAAGTCACTGCGGAGGACGTACGAGTAGCGGCGGAACTGACGCTGCCGCATCGCCGCCGCCGCGATCCGTTCGACGAGCCCGGCTTGGATCAGCAGCAGTTGGACGATGCGCTCGAGCAGGCCGATCAGGATGCTCAGTCGCAGGTAGAGGACGACGCGCGCGACGGAGAGCCCGAACCTCCCGAAAATCACGAAGACCGTGGCCCGGAAGATGGCGGCTCCGATGACGGCGGTCCCGGAGACGAAGGGCCGGACGACGACGGGCCTGACGACGACGGCCCGGACGACCCTGACGGACCTGGTGGGGGAGTGCGCGCCACCGATCGTCCCTCGGCTCCACCGGCCGGCGAATTCAAGGCCAAGCTCCTCGAAGTTCCGGGAGTCGGTGAAGGTGCACCGGGACGACGCTCGCGGTCCATGTCGTCCCGTGGACGAGTTGTGCGGTCCACGCGGGAGCGTGGGCACGGATTGCATCTGACGAGCACGGTCTTTGCCGCAGCCGAGTCTCAAGTTGCCCGTGGTCGCACTGCTGGACGGTTGCGGCTGGCACCGGCTGACCTCCGCGGCGCGATACGTGAAGGGCGAGAAGGCAATCTGATCGTCTTCGTTGTCGACGCGTCGGGGTCGATGGCAGCACGCGACCGCCTCTCCGCGGTCACCGGTGCGGTTGTCTCGTTGCTCCGCGACGCCTATCAGCGCCGCGACAAGGTCGCCGTCATCACTGTCCGTGGTCGTGAAGCGGAGCTCGTACTGCCGCCGACATCTTCGGTGGACATCGCTGTCCGTCGCTTGCAGTCGATGCGTACCGGCGGCAAATCCCCACTCGCAGAGGGATTCCTGCGTGCTCGCGAAGTGGTTCTGCGTGAACGACTTCGTGACCCGCAGCGTCGCGCCCTCGTCGTCACACTCACCGACGGCCGGGCTACCGGCGGCAAGGACGCGCTGCACCGCGCCCGCGTCGCCGCGCATCTTCTCGCCGACGCGTCCGTCGCGTCCATCGTCGTCGACTGCGAGACCGGGCTCGTGCGTCTGGGGCTGGCGGCCGAGTTGGCGCGAGAACTACGTGGCGGATACGTCCGCCTCGCCGAATTGTCAGCGCAGCAGGTCGCGGGTGTCGTCCGCGCCGCAGCCTAGATCCCAGCTCAGGAGTTCACGATGCCCAAGGGTGTTCCCGAGACAGTTCCCGACGACGGTCTGACCACGCGTCAGCGTCGTAACGCGCCGGTACTTGCCGTGCACACCGGCCCGGGAAAGGGTAAGTCCACCGCCGCTTTCGGCATGGCGCTGCGTGCCTGGAATCAGGGGTTCGACATCGGCGTGTTCCAGTTCGTGAAGAGTGCCAAGTGGAAGGTCGGAGAGGAAGCCGCGTTCCGCGCGCTCGGAAACCTGCACGACGAAACCGGCGTCGGTGGGCCGGTGCAGTGGCACAAGATGGGCGAAGGTTGGTCATGGACACGCAAGGCCGGTAGCGAGGAAGATCATGCTGCTGCCGCTGCGGAGGGTTGGCAGGAGATCGCGAGAAGGCTTGCGAGCGAGGAACATCGATTCTATGTCCTCGACGAGTTCACCTATCCGCTCAAGTGGGGCTGGGTCGACGTCGACGAGGTCGTGCAGACACTGCGCGATCGTCCGGGCAACCAGCACGTTGTCATCACGGGACGCGACGCCCCGCAGGCGTTGATCGACGCCGCCGACCTCGTGACCGAGATGACCAAGATCAAGCACCCGATGGATGCCGGACGAAAGGGCCAACGGGGCATCGAATGGTAAGTCCTTCCACTCCGGCCGTGGTGATCGCCGCTCCTGCCTCGGGTAGCGGAAAGACCACGGTGGCAACGGGATTGATCGGCGCGCTGCGACGGTCCGGTAGCAGCGTTGCACCCTTCAAGGTGGGGCCGGACTACATCGACCCGGGTTATCACGGACTCGCGGCAGGGCGGCCCGGACGCAACCTCGACACTGTTCTGGTGGGCCCGGATCGCATCGGACCGCTCTACCGGCATGGAACCGCTGGTTGCGACATCGCCGTGGTCGAAGGCGTCATGGGTCTGTTCGACGGGAAGATCGACGAGGCAAACTCGCAGCCGTCGGCGGAGGGATCGACGGCGCAGGTCGCGTCGATCCTCGGTTCGCCGGTAGTGCTCGTGATCGACGCCCGTGGGCACAGTCAGAGTCTGGCCGCCGTACTCCACGGCTTCGCGACCTACGACGCAGGTGTGCGCATCGGCGGCGTCATTCTCAATCGCGTCGGGAGCGCTCGTCACGAGCAGGTGTTGCGTCATGCGTGCGACAAGGTCGGCGTCGCAGTGCTCGGAGTTGTGCCACGGTTGACGGAACTCGAAGTTCCCTCCCGGCACCTCGGCCTGATTCCGGCGGCCGAGCACGGCGCCGCCGCTGTGGCCGCAGTGGACGCGATGTCCGATTTGATTGCCTCGCACGTCGATCTGGGTGCTGT